>CAIQUX010000106.1 GCA_903875055.1 uncultured Bacteroidota bacterium | reverse complement strand
GATTGTATATGAAAATTAGCTCCGGATTCTATTTCCGTATCTCTACGTGCTTATCTGCAATCTTGTATTACTTTTGCGGCAACATGCAATTCATAGGGAAGATAACAGGTATACACGGGTTGAAAGGAGAAGTAACCTTCAGTCATCAGTTGAAACGGAACACGCGATTCAGCCAATGGGATTGTCTAATGGTTGAATTAAATCCCGGAAGTTTCATTCCCTTTTTCATTGAATCCATCAAAAGTATCGCTCCGGATGAATGCATCTGCACACTCGAGGAGATCAATAATCGTGATGAGGCCAAACTCATTCTGAACAAGTTCATCTATTCCTCCATCAATTATACGATCGATACGATTAATACCATCAACTTACAGCAATACAAAGGTTATACCGTCTATCATGGTGAGCAGTTGATAGGCGAAATCGTTGAAGCCATCGAATCTAAAATGAACAATATGTTTTTGGTCAGCTATCAGGGAAAAGAAGTGCTGCTTCCATCCCAGCATGACCTGATCGTATCGACAGACACCCAAAAGAAAACCATCCACATGAAAATTCCTGAAGGATTGCTGGATTTGTAAAAGCCATTATCACATGCGTATAGATATCATAACCGTTTTACCCGAACTGCTTGAAAGCCCCTTGAATCATTCCATCATGAAAAGGGCTAAAGAGCGTGGATTCCTCGAGATTCATCTTCATCAGTTGCGCGACCATGCCGTCAATAAATATGGACAGGTCGATGATACCCAATATGGCGGAGGGGCCGGTATGGTACTCATGTGTGAACCGCTTTCAGATTGTATCGAGAAATTACAGGCCGAGAGAACATATGATGAAATCATTTATCTCACACCGGACGGGAAAACCTTTCATCAGAAAATGGCGAACACCCTTTCACTAAAGGGAAACCTGATGATGATCTGTGGTCATTACAAAGGCATCGATCAGCGTATCAGGGATTTGTATGTGACGTTGGAAATCTCTATCGGCGATTACGTGTTGAGTGGTGGAGAACTGGCCGCAGCTATTTTGGTCGACAGTATAGGGCGACTGATACCTGGCGTATTGAATGATGAGACTTCGGCGCTTACCGACTCGCATCAGGACGGATTGCTCGCACCGCCTGTGTATACACGACCAGCAGAGTTCAAAGGATTGAAAGTGCCTGAGGTCTTATTGAACGGTCATTTTAAGATGATCGAAGAATGGCGACAGGAAGAAGCGCTGAAACGAACTGAAGAGCGCCGGCCCGATCTGATGGAATAGATTTGAATGCGGTTTGTGAAAAAATATGCCAAGGCTCGTGACCAGACTTAAATCACTTTTTTTAGCGATGGAATTTTGTAGGTTGGGTATTTTCTTTTAACCTAAAATTTTATTCTTCAAAGAAATCTTCATCTAATTGTTTAATCTCATATGTTGATTTGATTTGTACCCCAACATTAAACTCGTGCATTAAATCTACTAATTTGTTCCCATCAATGAGAATTATTTTGTGATGTGCATTCTTAGCTTTTTCTACCGCGCCAATGTCAAAGATTGAAGTAGTGACAAATACTCCTTTGTTCGTATCACCACTCATGGCACCTATGAAATTTCTTATGTCCTTCTCTCTAACCTTGTTTTCATTAAATCTCTTTGCTTGGATGTAGATTTTATCTAAACCTAATTTATCTTCATTTATAATGCCATCAATTCCACCGTCACCAGATTTAGAAGTTTCTATGAATTCTCCATAACCCATTTTCTTAAGTAAGATTAATATTACTTTTTCAAAGAAATAAGGATCAATTGTTTTAAGTTTCTCTAATAAATCAGTTTTTGTTTCTTTCTCTATTTGTGAAAAGCCTTTGTCGATTAAATCTTGTGGAGATGAATTGATGATTTCTTTAACCGGTTTTAGTTCTGAATTAGTTTTGGCATTCTCATCTGTGTAAAAATCAATAGTTCCAGTGTCTTCTACTAATGACTTTAAATTAATTTCTGATTTTTGTTTTAACCCTTTTTCAGTAATTTTTACATTACCTCTTTCAGGATAGGTTATATAGCCCCCTTTTTTCAAATACGATTTTCCCCATGCTATTCTGTTATTAATTAAGATCTCGCCAGTTTTTGTTTTTTCTGTTAACTGTTCTTCTGTCAAATTCGAGAAATATTTTTCTATAACTAATCGTTGTAATTCTCTAGTATGTATTACTTCGCCGTTGCTTAATATTTCCAAAATCGGAATAAAGGTTTCATGGAATTTTGGTATTTCTAAAGGCATATCTTATTGTTCAGTATTTTTCTTATGAGATTATAGGTGATATTTCAGGCAATCTACCTGATCAAAGTCACATCACCTTTATAAACCTGCTCACCGCAAGTGAATTTAGCTTTGATATAATAATAATAGGTGCCTTGCTCAGACGGGCCTCCTTTGTAATTGCCGTTCCAGCAATCCCATACCTGTTTGGTACTGAAGACCACTTCGCCCCAGCGGTTGCAGATGATGAACTGCAATTCCTCGACATTTTTCCAATAGGTGATCCCGAAGCAATCATTCAAACCATCATTGTTAGGAGTGAAGGCATTGGCAATAAAATAACCGCCATCCTGCGAATTTTCAACTTCAAGATGCGTGGTGATGATACTATCGCATCCGGATAGATTGGTTAAAGTATCGATGAAATCACCCGTTGTATTATAGGTATGATGACCGACCGTCATCTCATTCCCTTTACAAAGATGCATGTATTGTTCAGAAGCACTTGGCTGTTGAATAGTCACATGTATCTGAAGGGTGCTGTCGCATCCATTGGCATTCGTCAGATGTTGTACAAAGGTGCCGTTGTTTGAATAGTTTTGACCATTGACCGAAACCGAGGAGCAGCCTGAGATTGTTAGACTGCCTGAGGTATTTGGAAAGATGGTGGCAATTAACGTCGCGATACTATCACAACCTGTTGAGGCGATAAACACCTGAGAATAAGTTCCGCTGCTGGCAAACACTTGTCCATTCCACGATACGGAATTACAACCGCTCAGATTGTCGAACGTATGTTCTGTCGGGTGGATTACCAAGTGCATTGTCACTGTGCTGTCGCAACCAACGACATTGGTATATACCTGATTGTAATTGCCGCTGCTGTTATAGGTTTGCCCGTTCAGCGTATAGCTGTCGCAAGCGGTGTGGCTTAGTGAGGTACTGCTGCTATGTTTGATGGTGATAGAGAGGGTAGCAATGCTGTCACAACCTTGAGTATTCACCAGTACTTGTGTAAAGCTTCCGCTGTTGGTATAGGTTTGTCCGTTATACAATAATGAATTGCAGGCAGTCAGACTTAGGGTCGACGTAGTCGAATGATGGATACTGAGGTTGATCGTCACTACGCTGTCGCATCCGGCGGCACTGGTAAATGTATGGGTATGGGTGCCGTTGATGGTATAAGTCTGACCGTTCCACGTATATGATTCACAAGCACTTTGGATAATGGTTGAATTGGTGCTGTGCTTAATGGTCAGGTTCAGTGTGATGGTACTGTCGCAACCCACCGTATTCAGTAAGGTATGTATATAGGCTCCGCTATTGGTATAGGTTTGTGCAAACCACAGATAGGAATCACAGGCGGTGTGATTTACCGTCGCGATCGATGAATGTTTGATGATCAGATTGAGATGGGCTAAACTGTCGCAACCTGCTGCGTTTTGATAGGTTTGTGTAAAGCTTCCGCTGTTGGTATACGTCTGTGCATTCCAGGTATACGAGTTGCAAGCGCTTTGGCTTATCGTTGAGGACGAAGTCTGATGGATAGTCAGTATCAAAGTTGCTATACTATCGCATCCGAAAGCGTTGAGATAGCTATGGGTATAAGTGCCGCTGTTGGTATAGGTCTGTGCATTCCAGAGATAGGAGGTACAGGCAGTGTGACTGGTACTTGACGTGGAACTCAAATGAATGACCAGATTAAGAAAGGCAGTACTGTCACATCCATAGCTATTTGTGAACGTGTGTGTGTAGCTGCCGCTGTTGGTATAGGTCTGTCCGTTCCAGACATACGAGTTACAGGCAGTATGATTCAAGGTTGAGATCGAACTGGATTGTATGACAAGATGAAGCGTGAGTACACTATCACAACCAACGCTATTGATGATTGTCTGAGTATACGTCCCTCCGGCAGTATACGATTGGCCATTCCAGCTATATGAATTACAGGCTGTTTGGTTGGTAGTGGATGTGCTGCTATGTTTGATGGTAGCATTGAGGGTAATAGAGCTGTCGCAACCCGCCGCACTCAGCATGGTTTGTGTATACACACCGCTGTTGGTATAGGTCTGTCCGTTCAGCGTATAGCTGTCGCAGGCTGTCTGACTGATAGTATTGGCTGAAGCATGGTTGACCGTGGCATGGATGATCATCATACTGTCGCATCCGGCAGCATTGGTCAAGGTATGCGTGTACACGCCGGAGGTAGTATACGTGAGCCCGCTGAACACAACTGAATCGCAACCAGCCTGATAAAAGGTAGCGGATGAAGAGTGATTGATTGTGAGGTTGATCATGGATACGCTATCGCACCCTCCTGAAATCACAAAGGTTTGCGTATAAATCCCGCTGTTCAGATAGGTCTGTCCGTTTGCTACCCAGGTATAGCTGTTGCAGGCCGAGACCGGTGTCCCATAAGGGCAGGTACTGCAATTCAACAAGAAAGGATTGCTGCCGGCCGGATCAGGGATCATCACGGCTGTCAGTCCCTGCACCGAGGTCGATGATGGCAGATTGGCCAGTCCATTGATTGAATACGTCGGACTTCCTGGTGTGAGAACTGCTGTAATTATGCACTGTGTCTTACCTGCTGCAAATGCCACTTGAATGGGTTCGATCGGAGTCACAGGCACAAAAGGGTTGGCGCTGGCACCCCATGTAGCCGCAGTAGTATGAACACGCATTCTGGCCAGTTTATAAGGAATTCCGGGTAAGAGTGGCACTTCGCTTCCGCTGGCTATATTGGTCGTGGTAGCCCGCAGATGATACGTTGCGGCTGTATAACCCGGTGTCACCGAAGGAATTGAATTGAAAAGAGCATCACGGCATAAGAAGCTATGTTGAATGGTGCCACCGTTGGCAATACCCGGGGTCATGTTCAGACCCCATGAATAACCGCTCAGGGCGTAATTGACAAGACCGTTATTGGTCATATACACTTCATACTCGAAGGTATTGGCATCAGTCTGTACAAAATTGGTGAAGGTGATCAGGGTGGTAGACCCGGCTTGAGAGAAGGCTGTATACGAGAGAAGCATGAAACAAATCATGCCGAAAAACCTGCGGGCCATATGAGAATAAGAATAGTGCATCATGAATGAGATTGAGTGCTTTATTGCCTTGTAAATATATTTTAAAAACTTGTCAATCAGAAACATGACCCAGGTTTTATTGAGGGTATGGCCGGAATTGTGTAAAAAAATAGGATTCATCCAGCAAGTTTGGTGGGCAGACGCTTTGTTGAGGCAAGCTTTGTGACTTGTCTGCCACTGGGTTTCAACTCGATTCCGGTCATACTCATGGTTTAAACAGCAGGCGCTTCGGGCTGAGTTGCCATTCTATGTCGACATTCCGGGAATGGGGCTCGACATAGGGTATTCCCGTCTTGTATCGACAGTAAATCTGCAAGCGTTGACACGTGGTGATTTTTATCTTTAAGAAGGGCACGGAAGCATGGTGCCCTTTTACGAAGGCATTTGGGAGGGGCACGATCACACGGTGCCCTTCCACGATGGAACCGTATAAACATACGAAGCTTACGTAGATTCCCACGGTGGCTTCGTGGAAACATACGGACGCTCCGTGCCCTTTTACGAAGGCATTTGGGAGGGGCACGGTGGCTTGGTGCCCTTTTGAAAAAGTGTCGTACAAACATTCGAAAGCTCCGTAGGTTTCTACGGTCGTGTCGTGGAAACCTACGGAGTCACCGTGCCCTTCTGAAATCTGCTCGAAGGAATAAGCGCGACTACCTGTTGATGAATAGATTTAGACTGAGCAAGAAATACACAACGAGGATGAAATAAAATGTAACATTCTAGCAGCGCCTGATTCTTGCCTTATAGCAGAAGAGAAGAGCTCGCGTGCCTTTATATTTTAGTGAATTTAATATTCCACTTCATGTTATCTTTTTTATTGTGAATGATAAAAATATAGACACCCGGAACTAAATTCGAAACGGAAACTTTTGTTTCTTGTTGATATTGATTCAGACTTCCTTCCAGCATCTTAACGCCTGTAGTATTTACGATTTCATACGTTCCATCATGTAAAATTGCCTGATTCTCGCATAATAAAGTGACTTGATCAGAGGCCGGTGATGGATACAAAACGAAATTTGATTTGTAATCTTCTATGCTTGGAATGTAATTGGGTATTTGTTGAAAATAGGCTTTAAATAGTAAGTTAGACTGCAGCGTATCATCAAATACCGGATTTAGAATATTGGCAATTTGCCCATTGGCGCCCCAATACAAAAAGGTATAGCCCGAGTTTGGTGTGGCCTCAATTTTTACCGGCAGCCCATCAAAATAAACACCATGCCAGGGGTAGGGGCCTGGGGTAATGGTGCTGATATGAATCTTACCGGCACCGGCAGGATACACATCCAGTGTTAAATCTACTTGTTGCGGCAAATTAAAATTATTCTGAATGTGGTTTCTCACCTGCTCCGTTCTGCAAACCAGTTCGCTATCCAACGACAGATAATTTGTATAAAATTGATTCATCTGTGCAGGAATATTACCAGCATTACCCCATCGGGTATACTCATTCGGCATCTCGGTGACGGTTTGATTAAACATAAATCTGTTGATACTTCGTAGCCTTGCTGTGTCATAACTTGTATTCATCACATCGGCAAAGCGGTTGATGAAGTAATTATGGAAACGTTGATTTTGCATGCTTTTCAACCACACATTGATATAAGGGTTACCCGTACTTTGGCCTAACATATAGGCAATATGATCAAAGGTGCACGTTGTCCACCCATTCGGATTTAAGGCCAGTTCCTGATCGATGATGCAAAAACGATATCGGTTATTGGTCTTGTCAGAACGATAAATTTTAATATTGTTATTGGGCCAGTCTGTATTGCCAACCCACGACTCACCGATAATATAATCATTGTAATACTGCATGTCAAAATAATGATCGGCGCTATCCCAATACAAAGGACTATTGGCATTGAGTACTTTAAACGCATTATACGCAGCAAGAAACGTGTCCACCGGATTGCCTGTAACCGATCGTAAGACACCTTGATAGAAGGCGCTTTGCGATAAGATGTCAATAGTATTTGAACTGGCCGTATCCTGAAACTTGTAGAAGTCGGCATCGAATTTTTCACGTAATTCATACAGACCCCAATATTGGCCATTGATATACACCGATACCGGCCGCCATGCCGAATAATAATTATTTGTTTCTTCGGCCATCATGCGCACCAGCGCAGCGTCTTTATAGGGGAACCGGAGATATTGATTACTTCCGTTGCGTAAATAGAATTTACTGTACTTGCCTCTATTCGCTTTATCAGGAATCACCGGATAATTGATTTTACCATCGCCGACAATAGGGTCGTCCATATCAAGCCTGAATGAGCGCTGCGGAGCAAAACGGCTACCACCATATCCTCCATCCTGTATCATACCGCTGTGCTGAGAGAAAAGCAAGGTGTGGAATGAGGTAGAATCAAAATAATCAATATAGGCCGCTTTCATCCAATCATTACTTGGATTATCGAAATTTCCATGAAGTCCGAATAAGTTAGCACTGTCAGTGATAACCGATAAGATCGGTGTTGTGTGATTGATGCCAAAAAGATATGTGGCATTGCTGATAGTGCTGGGTATGGAACCATTGATAAAGGCCCGTGCTTTAATCGGCGTGTTTTGAAAAATATAAATTGGACTACCGGTATATAGCATTGAATTGGATGTCGGGTCTTTCCCATCCAGTGTATATCGAATGCTTGAATTGCTTCCGTTAGGATTCAGAATACTGACATAAAAGGGTGTAGAATAGATGCCGGGATTTACAGAAAATGCCGGTGCAATGGCATTACCGTTCAGCGGGGTTGAACCGTTATTACTGGCCCCGGGTGTTGGGGGATAAAAGGAATTCACGTTTGCAGAAGCATTGGGGAATCGGCCGTTACTGACATCGATATAAACGCTGTTCACATGCAAGCTATTTTGCAAGACCGACGAAGGATTGTACAAGGAGATCGTTTCGCCAGCATTCGAAATCTTAAAATTGGTATGAAAATGATTGCCACCAATAGGCGCAAATTTGGTGGTGAAGTTTGAAATCGATGTGAGATTCATGCTGATGTCGATATAATCGTACACGGCAGGATCAGGTGACACCACATCAAAGGCCAGAGTAGTCAGGTTGCCTGCACTTAAACCTGCGGCCGTCAATTCAGAAGCCAAAATCAAGAATTGATTTCGCGCGCCCCAATACCAGTTTCCATAAGGGGCCGGATAGCCGGTATTCCCGTTTTGGATAGTTCCGGTACCAATGGTGTGCCCGTTAATTTTCATATTCGGACGTTGCATGACATTGCTTCCATAGATAAAACTACATGACCCGGCATTCCCATCCTGATAGGCATAGATGGAGGAATTAAAGGGCGTGGCGCTTTGATGGAATATCGAGTTGGTGGTGTATCCGGCAGAGCTGAAACTGCATACATTGATCAGCAAATTACTTATGCCATCCCAATAGAAAGGTGTGCTTAAGGTATGTGTATTCCATCCTGCCACGGCACTAAAGGTTCCCGAATTTGAAACAGGTGTGAAAGGGTTGCTAGCCATATAATCTTTACCACTGCAATAAATCACCTCGAAAGCACCGGGTAATAAATTATAATGTGGAAAGACCCATTGAGCGGGTTGACTGCTGGTATCAGTCAAGGTATAATGATATAGATCTATCGTACTGGCAGAAGGGTTAAACAATTCTATCCAATCTGTATAATCGCCTTCTTCATCTGCAATCGTTGAATTGTTTTTATTACTTCCTTCATTGATCACTACCTGCGCTTGCATGGATGCTGTAAGCAGAAGAAGCAGGGACAAGAGTAGATATTTTTTCATAAAATCAGAATTAGGAACTAAAAGTAATATGCCTTTCGTTATAAAACAATGTTGAAACGATGGGCTCATCTGAATGAATCATGGAGGAAAGGTGAAATAGGCTCTTTGGTATGTTTTGCGCCATGGTTGGTGTGTCTTGTCCTAAAATAGGTTTACACCATGGTCGGTCTATCAACAACAATGTTGTTTGAATATCAGTTGGTTCGTAGAACCACGTTATCTGTCGTTCGGCTGCCGCCAAGCGAACATGACGAACAGCGTAAGTAATTGCATGCTGGTTCGGAGAACCACTTTTATCTGTCGTTCGGCAAGCCGCCAAGCGAACATACCGAACAGCGTAATCAGGAACTAAAAGTAATATTGAAAAAGGAATAAATGCAATCTTTGAATGTTTAAAGACTTTACTCTGTAATTTATTTAGCCTTAAGAAGGATTCATTGTTGTGATTTGAATCCTAAGCTATAATGTTCACCTCGGAGACTTCATCATCTCACTCCATTCTCAAACAAGCAAACACCCGACCATGGAAACTGTCCTCTTGGATTCGCAGGTTCGGTCTGAGCAGCAAAGCTGAGTAATTCATGAGAATGTACCCGATGCAAGGCCACGGCGGTCTTTAATTTGGAGCGCGATTCCAAAGGCTTCCATCCAAACAATCGAAAGAAATCTTCTCCATCGGCCGGTGCAAATTTCAAAGGCGTGCCGGCATCAATCAGTAAATTACCCATCTCTTGTTGTATGAGAGGTAAGATGCCTGGTGACATCATATCATTGACCCAATACCGAAAGTTCTTGATATGAGAAAGATCATAGGCCAAAGCACCTGCCTCCGATTCGTCGAGATAACCGATCAGGCCTTCAGACACGACTAATATGTTTTTGCCACGCAGAGCCAATTGATGAAAAAGCTTGATCCGCTCTTCGCGTTCAGCCAAGTCAAGTGCGATACGTTCATGCACACAATGCGCCTTCTCTCCTTTCAGCGTAGTATTCATATAGTCTGACATATCAGGCAGGTCAACATCCACCCAGATCAAGTCGGCGGACAGGTTCAAACGGAAGGGACGTGTATCCAATCCACTCGCCAGATTCACGACCATATCGATGCCTTGCTTCACATGTTCCATGATGAATGTATCAAAGAGGTAAGTGCGGGCTACAAAGGACCAGCTGTTTTCACGACCTGCGGCCATGGCTTTCACGATCTGCTCGCCTTTCTCACCAGCCAATTTGCGGGCATACCGATCATAAAAAACCGCATCGGGGCGTTCGCTTTCGTCGGCTCTGTAAACGGCTACCCAACGGGCTGTATCTGTTATGTCTCTGATGAGTGTATTCATATCTTCTGTTTGATGACTGTGTATCTTTTCTATGACCTTCGTTTTGAAACGCAGAGAGCAAAGCTACAATTTCTGAGAATCATTTAAGCAAGATCGGGTAAGCTCGATAATGAATTATCTTGTTGTATATTTTATTCAAATGAGGGCTATGCGTTTTATCCGATTCACCTTAGAACAGATTCGCCGCATTATAATTTAGGGTTCATCGTTATTTTATAATTATTTTAAACAAAGCCACCCACCCAATGAGTGGATTGAGTAATATTGCGTTTCAATTGAATGACTATGTGCATACGAATTGGCATCAAACAATATTCTAAACAAAAAAATGCGACGGATTAAGCTTATCGCTGATACCGGAGTCTGAACGCCCCCATGAGTACTATTTCAATTAGGCCCTGGCATAAAGATGATATCGATTTGCTGGTATCGTACTTCAATAATATTAAGATCTGGAACAATATGCGGGATCATATTCCCCATCCATACACCTATCAAGATGCGGAGACATTCATTGCGGCTCAGGACGAACTCATGCCGGTCCAGAACTTTGCCATATTGAGCGGAGGCGAGGTGGCAGGCGGCATCGGTATCATGTTGAAGAGCGATGTGTACCGTATGAATGTGGAACTTGCTTATTGGATAGGTGAGCCTTATTGGGGCAAGGGACTTGCTTCAGAGTCAGTGCGACTGATGACCGAGTATGTGTTCGAAACTTTTTCCATCAACCGTATCGTGGCCGAGGTGTGGGAATACAATAAAGCCAGTATGAGGGTATTGGAGAAGAATGGTTACTTTCTTGAAACTGTCGCACGGAAGGGAGTGTTGAAAAATGATTTTCTGATTGATAATTATATCTGGGTGAAACAAAAAATATATTAATTCGAGAAACAGTATAAAGATGTGCCATCATGATGGGCATCAGAAAAAAATATCCTATGTATCGAAGGAACAAAAAAAAATAAACGTCTAATGAGTATCATGATTAAAAAAAATATCGCTACCAACGAATTGGGATTCGTGTTTAACCCTGCCACAGGCGACTCTTTCAGCACTAATCCCACCGCAGCTACTATTATTCGACTGATGAAAGAAGGTAAGTCGCTGAGCGACATCAAACGAAGTCTTCTCGAAATCTACGAAGCCGATAAGACAGCCATCGAGAAAGATCTGGATGAGTTTGTCAATACACTGAAAGAAAATAATTTATTAACTGCTTAATCTTTTTTCATGAACGAAGAAAAACGTCCGCTGGTTATTGCTGTTACCGGGTTGAATGCCATCGATAGTCCTGGTCCGGGAGTCGCCGTTGTGAGGGCCATACGTGAGGGTATTGCACAGCCCGTGCGCATCATAGGGTTTGCCTATGAAAATCTTGAACCAGGTATCTATATGGATGGTATCTGTGACAAGACCTATCAGATTTCGTATCCGGCAGCAGGTGCCGAGGTCTTATACAATATCATCAAAGGCATACATGAAAAGGAACAGATCGATGTGATCATTCCGAATTTCGATGCAGAACTTTATAATTTTATTTCGATCGCTCCACGGTTGAAGGAATTAGGCATCCATTCTTTTCTTCCTGACTATGAGATGTTCGACGCCAGAGACAAGCAAAACCTGTATGCCTTTGGTCAGAAACACAAGCTCTTCGTGCCGAAGGATAAGATCATACACAGCATCGATAGTCTGGCTATGATAGGTGAAGAATTCGGTTACCCGATCGTAGTCAAAGGAAAATATTATGAAGCTGTCGTAGCTTATACGCTCGAACAGGCACAGAAAGCGTTTTACAAGATCAGTGCCAAATGGGGCCTGCCTATTATCGTGCAGCAATTCATCAATGGTACCGAAATTAATATAGCCGCCTTAGGTGATGGGGAAGGGAATGCGATCAGTATCATACCGATGCGCAAGATGTATATCACCGATAAAGGAAAAGCCTGGGCCGGTATCACACTCGATGATGAAGCCTATCTTGAACTCGCCAGAAAATTCATAGCCGTCACCAAATGGCGTGGAGGATTTGAACTGGAGATCATGAAGACAGCGAACAACGAATTATACATCATGGAAATCAATCCGCGTTTTCCGGCATGGATCTATTTAAGTGCCGGAGCCGGACAAAATCAACCGGCTTCATTGGTTAAAATGGCGATGGGTGAAAAGGTAGAACCATTCACAACGTATGATGTCGGAAAACTGTTTATACGTTACGCCTGGGATATGATTGTTGACGTTTCCAGGTTTCAGCAATTCAGTGCCTTCGGGCAACTCTGATCAGGCGTTACGTCTTACGTGGGGATCATTCATTTATTTATTCATTTATTTATTTATTTATTACACACTACAACATAAAAATAAGAGTACAGGGATATGGAGAAACTTAAGTATGAAAGGCCGTTTCTGAAAAAAATGAGCGCCGGGATGATGGATAAATCCGGAACACAGCAAAGCGAATTTACACCGGTCACGCATATAGACGAGGTGTCAGTCAAGCAATTGATTGCCGATTATGGCAGTCCGGTATTCGTGATGAGTGAACGTAAGATACGATACAACTATCAATCAGCCGTGAGGGCTTTCACAACCCGTTACCCTAAAGTTCAATTCGCATGGAGCTATAAGACCCATTATAATAATGCCATCTGTCGTATCTTTCATCAGGAAGGAAGTTGGGCCGAAGTGGTGAGCGGTTTTGAATATCGCAAGGCCCTCAACAACGGAGTCCCGGGAAGTCATATCATCTTCAACGGGCCAGATAAACACAGGGATGAACTCATGCTGGCAGTACAGCATGATTCACTGATCCATATCGACCACTTTGAAGAATTATATACCCTCATTGAGGTCTGTACCGAAGCAGGTAAGAAAGCAAGGGTGGCCATTCGGGTGAATATGGATACAGGAATCTATCCGGTATGGGATCGTTTCGGTTTTAATTATGAAAGCGGACAAGCTTGGGCGGCCATCAATAAGATCGTAGCATCAGATCAGTTACAGCTCACCGGCTTGCATGCGCATATTGGCACGTATATGCTGAGTACGGCAGCGTATGGTGTGGCTGCCACTAAATTAAGTAAACTGGCCAGTGAATGTAAAACCGAATTGAACACAACCATCAAATATATTGATTTAGGCGGCGGATTCCCGAGTGCCAATACACTGAAAGGAAGTATAGGTTTAGTGCCGACGCCGACCGTTGATGAGTTTGCAGAAGTCATCACAACTACGATACTGAATGCTGGTTTCAAACCAGATGAACTTCCATTGTTGATACTTGAGAGTGGTCGGGTATTGATCGATGATGCGGGGTATCTGCTAGGGACCGTATTGGCCAATAAAAAATTGAGTGATGGTCGAAAAGCTACTATTATGGACTTTGGAGTCAATATCATGTTTACCTCTTTCTGGTATGATCATATGATCAGCCCGGCACAGGAAGCGTCGCAATTCAATGAAGAGACCGTGATGTATGGTCCGCTTTGTATGAATATCGATATCGTGCGGGAATGTGTGACATTGCCTTTATTGAATCGCGGTGATCATGTGGTTGTTCATAAAGTCGGAGCCTATAATATGACGCAATGGATGCAGTTTATCGCCATGCGTCCGAATATCGTATTGATCGACCTGCAAGGGCGGACCCATGTCATCCGAAAGGCTGAAGATCTAAGTTATCTGGAACAACTGGATGTGATACCTGAACATTTAAGCACCAAATGACAGGCATCAGGCACTTTATAAAAAATACGTTGTATCCGGTTCTGGAGGAAATTCTCAACAGTTATTCCATATTGTTTTTTTCAAACAGTAAACTGTTAGGCGCGATGTTGCTGCTTATCACTTTCTTCAAGCCCTTTGCGGGTGTCGCAGGATTGGTATCAGTTCTCATAGCCATTTCATTTTCTTATTTTACCGGCATCAGCAGGGTTGGTATACAAAAAGGATTATTCAGTTTCAATGCCTTGATGATAGGTATCGGTATGGGCACATTTTATAATCAAGGGATTGCTTTCTGGTTATTATTATTCATCGTTGTGATGTTGTCGGTGGTGTTTTCCGGTGTGCTCCATACCCTCTTCAGTAGACAGGGTTTGCCATTTCTGGCCATACCGTTTATTCTTTGCTTCTGGTTGGTGATATTGGTCTCCAGAGAGTTTGCCGCCATCGATCTGACCACGCGGAATATATACTGGCTCAATGAAATGTATACGGTCGGTGATAAGCCCATGGTGAGTCTGATATTGTTTTTCGAGAAACTGCCTTTGCATCCCCTCATCATCACCTTCTTCAAATCATTGAGTTCTCTTTTCTTTCAGGATAATGTACTGGCCGGTATCATCATCTTTGTCGGGCTTCTGTTTCACAGCCGTATCACTACTTCACTGGTTATCATAGGATTTATTTCATCCGTGTTATTCAATCATATCGTCCATGCTTATGACACCGGCATCAACTACTACTTGATGGGTGGCAACTTCATCATGATCACGGTGGCCATCGGTAGTTTCTTTGTCATCCCTTCCTTTCATTCTTATGTGTGGGCAGTCGTTTGTGTACCGGTGACCTTCATTATTTCAATCGCCCTGAGTAAGGTCACAGCCCTGTTTCAGTTGCCCGTCTATACATGGCCTTTCTGTTTTGTGACCATCATCATGGTGTTCTTTTTTTCCATCAAACGGCAACGAGGTCGATTGGTACTGACGCCGATGCAGTTTTATTCGCCTGAAAAGAATCTCTATAATTATGTAAGTACTGTTGAAAGGCGATCATATGAAAACTATATCCAGTTGCAATTACCCTTTCTTGGTCAATGGATCGTATCCCAGGGATATGAAGGTGATATTACCCATAAAGGTGACTGGAGCAAAGCCCTTGATTTTGTGATTGTCGATGCGGAGTTAAAGACGTATACGCAATTTGCGCTTAAAGCCGAGAACTTTTATTGTTATAATAAACCGGTGTTATCACCGGGCTATGGCACCGTCTGGAATATCATCGATCATATCGAGGACAATGAAATCGGTAAGATCAATCAATATCAAAACTGGGGCAATACGATTATCATCAAGCATGCAGAGGGCCTCTTTACCAAGATGTGTCATTTACGTAAACACTCATTCAAAGTGAAGATAGGCGATTATGTCAGGCCTGGCGATGTGGTAGCTGCTTGTGGCAATTCGGGACGTTCACCAGAGCCTCATCTTCATTTTCAGGTGCAGTCCACACCATATATCGGCAGCAAGACCATCGCGTATCCTTTTGCTTCTTACCGCACTCGTACGCATGAGATCACTGACATGGCAGAGTTTAAAGTGCCGAAAGAAACTGAACTGGTCAGCAATGTAGTGGTGAATGAAAGCCTGGCTAAGGCTTTTGAATTTTTACCCGGTTACAGGATGGACGTTTCTGCGGAAGGTTTTGAATCTACCACTTGGGAGGTGTTCACGGATGCGTATAATTATAACTACCTGTATTGTCATCAGACCAAAGCGATTGCCTACTTCGGTCGTCTGAACAATGTATTTTATTTCATGTCGTTTTTCGGTGATCAGGACAGTCTTCTTTATGCATTTTATGTGAGTGCGTATAAGGTCAGTCTGTCAACCGAATTAGCAACAGTGATACAAGACAAATTTCCTTTGCAGATGAGCAGTAATAATCCGGGTAAGTGGTTGCAGGATCTGGTAGCTCCCTTTTATATTTTTCGTCGTCTCATATTCGAATGCGAGAACAAGACGTCTTCAACAGATTCATTTAATGAAGATGTTACTATACGAAGCTGTCAAACCATGCAGTACTTTGCATTTAAAATAATAAAGACAGCATCTGTCATCGAGGTAAACAATAAAAAGATCACATCATTCGTCTTTTCTAAAGGACAAAAAAATATTCAAGCCCAATGCGTACCAAAAGGATAATATGGTTGTTGATCCTATGCCTTCGTGGGTCAATGGTGTTTGCACAGGAAGTGAGCAAGGAGCAAGTTGCTGATGCGCATTCCTATGAATTGTATACCATGCAACAATGGAAGGAGTTGCTGACGTTCGGGAAGACGACAATTAAGCATGGCACTGATTTTTCCTTATTACGAATGCGTATGGGATATGCAGCCCTCATGCTTGGCAAGTATAGCCAAAGTCTCAAGCATTATGAGAAGACCTACATGGTCGATCATCGTAACGCGTTCGCCTTGTATTATACATACCTGAATGAACTGTATCTGAATAACACCCTGGCCGCCAGATATTATGCCGGAAAAATGAAAGAAGGAAACAGAAAAGCAGAAAAACTGAAACAATATAAATTGTCGTCAGTACAGTTGGAAGGCAGTTACAAGATGCCACAATCGGCTGACCGTGGTCATGGTACCTATCTCAGATTGGGTGCAGATTTACATCTTGGTTATCGGTTTGCCTTGCAACAAAGCGTAGGTTATTTTAATCAGACGATCAGTGAAACGTCGATGACCGGAGTCACGAATAATACGAAGATAGCCATAGCCCAAAAAGAATATTACGGACAACTGAAGTTTGCCGCCAACGGGAAATTGACAATATCGGGAGGGTTCCATTATGTGTACACCCCGTTCAATAATTACACGTATCACAATACAATTGGTTTTGGCGGTGTAAGTTACAATATGCCTTCTGTGCATTTACAGGCCATGGTCCATAGCGGCAAGATCGGCGACTCAAGTTATCATCAGGTCGATGGGGCCGTTACCCTCTATCCCTTAGGGAATACCAACCTCTATACGATCAGCAAAGCGGCCTATGGGAAGGATTTTATTTTTTCACAGATTGCAGGTTTGAAGGTGCGCAAGAATATCTGGCTGGAAGGTAATGTGACTACAGGACAGTATACCATTTTTCTTGATCATGATGATCTCTATCTGTTCAATGACATCGATACGAAAAAGTTTAAAGTTGGATGCAGTGCTTACATTACTTTTGCAAAGAAGATGATGCTGACGCTGAATTACTGCTTTGAGAAAAAACAACATTACGGAACAACAGACTTATTTAATCAACATTCAACAACAGGAGGTTTACAATGGAATTTCTAACAAAAACAAGAAGACTCGTTATTGCCATCATGCTTTGCGCAATTGTATCGCATGCACAGACATCTGACCAGATGCAGAAAGCTTTCAAGGCAAGTTATGCAAGCGAACTTAAGGGCGATTATACAGGCGCTATGGCCGATTTGCAAAAGGTCTACAAGGCAGATAGCTATGAATCTAATCTTCGCCTAGGTTGGTTGAACTATTCAGCAAAAAAGTATGCCGCTTCGATGGAGTATTATCAGAAAGCCATCGACCTTAAAAAATTCAGTGTCGAGGCGCGCTTAGGTTTTGTGGCACCGGCCAATGCAGCCAAACAATATGACAAGGCCTATCAGAAGTATGAAGAAATTTTAAAAATAGATCCCTATAATGCCACGGCCAATTATTGGGTAGGTGTCAATTATTATACGGTAAAGAAATATGATCTTGCATCAACCTATTTTGAGTTGATCGTAAATATGCATCCCTTTGATTATGACGCCAACCACATGCTGGGCTGGACCTATCTGTATCTGGGTAAGACTGGCGAAGCGAAACTGCTTTTTGAACAAGCTTTGTTGAACAGACCTTATGACGCATCAGCAAAGGATGGTTTGAGCCGATGCAAATAATTTAGTAACGAATGACTTCCTGAATTAGAAGGCAAAAAAAACATCCGCACGAGGCGGATGAAGTGTGATCCGGATTGGATTCGAACCAATGGCCTACAGCTTAGAAGGCTGTTGCTCTATCCAGCTGAGCTACCGGACCGTATAGGGCGGCGAAGATAAATAAAAAATCTTAATTGACAATTCTATTCCAAAGCCAACTTTTATTGAGCGGAACCAGCCATGCTTCTTCCAGTTTTTCTTTGGTATCGACTGTATTGTTGAAGAGCAGGGTGTCTGTTTCAATATATCCTTTCTCCAGTGCATATTTGACTTGTTGGATAGGAAGGGGCTGAGGTTTCTGATCGACAAGGAAGGTGATAGTAAGCCTGTCAAACAAATCCACAGAATATTGTCGATCGAAACTCTTGATCATTCTGACCATGCCGTCGGTGCTGCAACCTCCCACATCGGTCAGACTTTCATCAGCCATCACCACGACGAACTGCTTGAAAACAAGTTTGGCCCAACCTTTAACTGCGGCGCCATGTGATTGCCATTGGGTATAAAAATTAAATAATTGTTCATTGATTTCTTTCTCCTCTTGTTCTGAAAACGGTCGGTTGCTCTGATAGATCCAGATTCTGGAATTGGGCGCAAAATCCTTGGGTAAAATGTTGGCTACTTCTTTTGTCATTGATGCAAAGGTTATTCTTTCTTTTTTCTCTTCCAAAAATCTTTATCTGTTCGGGGTACAAACACTAGAGAGAACAATAACCCCATAACCACCGACTCGATTCCGTATCGAGCCAACTTACGGTATGAAAACAGATTGGATAATGTGTGGTCGAACAAGGATTGTAAGAATTCACCTGATATAGCTATTACTAACCAAAATAGGATAAACAATCCAAACCTCTTCCAAGTGAATCCTCTCCAAAAATAATCGTGTCGCATATACCTATTTGATAGTTTGATGAAGCCGCTTTTAAACCTTGACCGATCCTTCTTGTTCAATTGTTGAATACTATTCTTTAGGGATTCCTCTGGCTATCATTTCGGCGATGTCCAGAACTTGCACCTCGTCTTCCTTCTCTTTATTCTTCACTCCATCGGTGAGCATGGTAAGACAGAAAGGACAATTACTTGCAATGACCTTGGCTCCAGTTTCCAATGCCTCGGCCGATCGTTCCCAGTTCACTCTGGTCTCT
>CAIQUX010000105.1 GCA_903875055.1 uncultured Bacteroidota bacterium | reverse complement strand
GCTTCGATGTCAACTGGCGTTTTCAGCATAATATCCTGCATCATACCTATACCAATATCACCAATCTCGATGAGGATATCGATCAGCGATTGAAAATGCGTTGGTCGCCTTATTTCAAGTATCATCCTGTGCAGCGTTATCAGCATATCTATGCCTTTTTTGCGTATTGTCTGGCCACCTGGAGCTGGACCTTTATCAAGGATTACAAGCAGTTTTATACCTATGCCTATAACGGTGTTAATAAGAGCAGCAGATCGCAAAAGGCGTTTGACCTGTTCAAGCTGATTGCGTTCAAGATCTTCTATTATATCTATATCCTGATCATCCCGATTTTCGTGTTGCATTACAGTGCCGGACTGATCATAGGTGGCTTCATGCTTTGTCACGCTATCGGTGGTTTGGTATTGTCAACGGTGTTCCAGTTGGCGCATGTGGTTGAAGGAGCTGAGTTTCCGATGCCGAACGAGAAAGGTGAAATCGAAAACGAATGGGCCATCCATCAGATGCAAACCACAGCCGATTTCGGTCATAGTAATAAGTTACTGACCTGGTATGCCGGTGGATTGACCCATCAGATCGAGCATCATATTTTCCCGGATATCTGTCATGTGCATTATCCTGCGATCGCACATATCGTGAAAGAGACCGCTGAAGAGTTCGGTGTTCCGTACAACTACAACGACGGTTATTTCAGTGCTCTGGCTTCGCATATCCGCATGCTGAAGAAATTCGGACTGCAAAGCGATTTCGATCTGGCCAATGCCTGATGAACGGGTTTTTCCTTAATGTTATTCGGTTTTCAAGGTATGCAGAAACGTATACGCTTCATTGAAGTTATTCAAGGTATACTTCTTAGGTACTTTTACTTTTCGTTTATCTGATTTAGAGGTGCCGTCATTTTCGTCTTTGGCCGTATAGACCGAGTATTCGTACGTACCTGTCAGCATATTCATACTTTGAGTGCCGGCTCCGTCATGAATGGCATTACCAAAGCTTTCCGTATCAAAGCCTATCAGTTCAAACGTCAACAGCTTCTTATTATACCTGAATTTGTAATATTCAAAATACCGCATGCCTCTGCTGGTGAGAGTCAGTACATTTTTTTCAAAGGCTATAGTCGAACAGCAATCAAAGAATTCAAGTTCGGGATGTGTGAGGGTGGTAAATTGCTTGGGACCTTTTGAAATCAGGGCTATCATACGTGCATTCCCTTCTTTTTCGATGATGGTAAACTGATCTTTGATACGGTCGCCGTTAAAATCGGCCTTCAGTGTCAAGGCGCTATCATTCACATCGTTGGCAATGACATAGCCTTCGGGCAGTTTCAATTGAGCCAAAACGACGGTATTCTTCACCAAACAAAGCAATAAAAAGACGACTAGTTTCTTCATTTTATCATTATTGGAAATAAAGGTACTACCTTCTGTCAATATAACTTGTGCCCACTTGCCGCAATAGTACTGACGGCTTCTATCCTTTTGCAGACTCAATCCGAAGGCCATTTATCGGTCGACAATGCAGCTTTAAAATTGCGAATAAATCAGATTAAAAAGTGGTTCATCATATGTGCGAAGTAGTATATTTGCCAACTTTTTATGCCACTTTGTCGGAAAACAAGAAGGTAGCATACTATTTGAAAACAAAAACGGATTCGCTGTTTTACAGCGGAACAATTAAAATATTACTATGTTAAAATTCATTAATAAGTTATTCGGAGGAAGCAAATCTGAGAAGGATGTCAAGAAATTGCTGCCTGTGATCGATCAGATCAGTGTGCTTTACAACTCCTTTCAAACCTTATCACACGATGATCTTCGTAACCGGTCATTCGCACTTCGGGCTAAAATACAGGAGTATGTGGCCGATATCTCTCAACAGATCGCCACACAACGTGAAGAAGCCGAAAACACGGAGGATATCCATGTAAAAAGCACTTTGTACAAAGCGATCGATCAATTGGTGAAAGATAAGGACAAGCAACTCGAGGAAATCCTGCTTCAGATTCTGCCTGAAGCCTTCGCAATCGTGAAAGATGCCTCAAGACGCTTTAAGGAAAACACCCAGCTTCGCAGCACAGCCACAGAACTCGACAGAACCTTGGCCGTCAAAAAGGATTATATCACCATCGACGGAAACGAATCGGTATTTAATAATACATGGACAGCCGGCGGCGGTCAAGTAACCTGGAACATGGTGCATTATGATGTGCAGCTGATAGGAGGTTATAACCTTCACGAAGGTAAGATCTCTGAAATGGCTACCGGTGAAGGTAAGACCCTTGTATCGACCTTACCAGCATACCTCAACGGTTTGGCCGGTGAAGGTGTTCATATCGTAACGGTCAATGACTATCTGGCTAAAAGGGATAGTGAATGGAACGGTACCTTGTTTGAATGGCTTGGACTGACCGTAGATTGTATCGACAAACATCAGCCGAATACTATCGAGCGCCGTAATGCTTATCTGGCAGATATCACCTACGGAACCAATAACGAATTCGGTTTCGATTACCTGCGTGATAATATGGTGCACACACCTGAAGAAATGGTACAACGCAAGTTGCATTTTGCCATGGTCGATGAGGTCGATAGTGTATTGATCGATGACGCACGTACTCCATTGATCATATCAGGTCCGGTACCGAAAGGCGATGATCAGGAATTTCATTTATTGAAACCACGTATCGAAAAACTGGTGGAAGCACAACGTAAAGTGGTGAATGCCTTCTTATTGGAAGCTAAAAAATTGATAGCCGATGGTAATGATGATAAGGAAGGAGGAGGATTGGCGTTGTTACGTGCCCATCGTGGTTTGCCAAAGAATACAGCTACCATCAAATATATGAGTGAAGTCGGTATCCGTCAGGTGATGCAAAAGACAGAAAACTTCTATCTGGCCGATCAGCAAAAGAATATGCCGAAGGTGGATAAGGAACTTTATTTCACCATCGATGAAAAAAACAATCAGGTCGATTTGTCTGAGAAAGGGATATTGTTACTCACAGGTACTGCCGAAGATCCTAATTTCTTCGTGATGCCTGATATCGGTGTGGGTCTTGCCGAAATTGAAAACACCTCATCCAATGCCGAAGAAAAGATTCGACGTAAAGATGCCTTCTTACAGGATTACTCGG
>CAIQUX010000104.1 GCA_903875055.1 uncultured Bacteroidota bacterium | reverse complement strand
GTCATCGTATTTTTCCATGGTCCAAATGATTTAGGACTGTCGTAATCGATAATCTTACTTACCAGCGCACTTGCACCGCTAAGGGTGCTCACTGGAAAACGTCCGATACCGATATCCAGCGTATTGATTTGACCTGACGTGAAACTATTGATGTTTTCATTGTCATCAAGAAATCCGAAAAAATCATCTGTGCAATAACCATAGATCTTATTATCGCTTTCGGTGGTCTCAAAGGTTGGGATACAATTGGTATTGTTTTTAACCCGGTTCTTGTAGTCGTATGAGGCATCACCGAATAATAAGACATATTTGGGAATTTCACTGACAGCTGCTTTATCGTAATACATTTTCAGAAAATCTTTGATGGCGCTTATATCTTGTGAACCAGAGGAAAATTCATTATAAATTTCTTCAGGAGTAACTATCAATGTTTTCAGTCCTCGTTTCTCAATATGATGAGCAGCCAGTCGTTCGGCTTCACTTTTCAATGAAGGGTAAACAATAATGATATAATCTTTAGGTGAATAGTTGTGTAAATTTTGGTTGGCTATTCGCTCAATAAAGGTCGGTGTGTTGTATTGGGTAGCATCGAGTGCGATAAAGCGGTGAAGCGAACTTGCATCCTGATTGAAGGATAAGACGGAGCCGGTTAGCGAAGATGTCATCCGCACCGGCGATAATGGGTTACTGATATCCCAGATCTGTGTATTAGCATTGGCGTTTTGAATTTGATATGCTGCAATATTGCCGGCACCTACTGAATTCCAATCGGCAAAATTGACATAGCCATTAAAGACCAGATTGCGTCTTGAATTGATTTCGATAAAATCAAGATAGCCGGCTGCTGTGCTGCTACCTTTTGTAAAAGATACATTCAGGTTCAGGTTAGAAGAAGTGAGGGTTACCGTTTGAGTCTGATCGACCGATTTAGTGACAGGATCAGAATAAGTGGTTCCTACAGCTGGAACCGAAGTGTTCATTACGGAGGAGCCGTTTGCCAATACATTGACAGCACTGGCCCCTGAATAGGAAATAGCACCGAAACGTGTTCGAACTGAAACAGGAGACGTTATATCGATTGACGGAATATTGAAGGCATAGGATCTGCTCAGATATCGTCCGGGTTGATCGCTGAATTCGTCGCCCCACCAGGTCTTACCGAATTTGCCCTGATTACTGGAATCCTTTTCAAAGAATTGGAAATCATTAAACGAATTTACAGTTACATTGGAAGTAGATGGGTTCGTCGCATTCGGGATGCGCTTACCGGCACCCTGATCAAAATTGAGAAAATAAAAGCTGTTCTCGCTGTAAATATTAAAGATATGAGAGAAGCTTTTATTGGCAGAATCCTTTATGATCGTATGTGGCCCATTTGCATAAAACAAGATGTAATCACCAGCGTTGAATTGTCCGTCTCCGCCATCAACGACCTGAATGGCGTTTTCTGTCAGATCATCCTGAGGCGTGATGGCGTTATTTTCTGATAATAATTCTCCGCCATTGCCAAACAAACGAATGTTGTTGGGATTAATACCAGCAGGGTCGACACCGAGTATGTTTTTTATAAAGCTATAGTCAATTCTGTATAGACCTTGTTGTGCAATGGCTACTTTGTAAAAATTGCCACTGGCCAGTATCGAATTGCTTGCGTAAGTGCGATTGCCGCCAGCCGGTTTGTTGCTTGTTTCATTTTCCTGCACATCGATATCATACGCGATTAAACGTTCAACGGAGCCATCCGTTTTACGAATATATTGCGGAACAAAAATCAAGGCGATGGCTTGTTTCCGTTCTATAGTGATTTTTGTAGTGATGTCGAAGGATGTGGGTAAATCTACTTTTTTATCGAATTGCGGATGATTGACCGATTCAACTTTCTGATTAATCATTTTCACCTGAGGCATGGCAAAATGTTGCAGGTTACGGCGTTCGATTTTGAAAAGCTTATCAGTTTCAATACGGGTGGTATTGCTTTCGTTTGAGGTCTTTTTTATTGCTTGTGCTGACGGGCCATTTGCCGATTGCGTGAATTGTCCGGATGAACCGAAGGGGCTTAAGAAGGCGGTATAGATTACGACAGACCTGAATAATTTATTTATCATCATACAATAAGTGATTTTCAAAGTTAACCTCTTTTGATGAGGCGCAAAGATGAATGATGTAAAACTTTGTCAGTCGTATTGAAGTTTAAATTTATGTAAATGGATGGG
Organism: uncultured Bacteroidota bacterium; assembly: GCA_903875055.1. GTDB lineage: Bacteria > Bacteroidota > Bacteroidia > Chitinophagales > Chitinophagaceae > OLB11. Next base: position 11,728 of record CAIQUX010000104.1, on the reverse strand, counting down.
TGAAAAAAGTCAGATGCCATTTCGCAAACAAACCTTAGCAACCACCGTGGTGTTGGGTAAAACGTTTCAATGCCGAGATTATTGTATTAGCTCTCTATATTCTTTTCCTCTTGATTGATGGTTAGTTTGATTTTCTGAAGCCGCATTTTCTCCAGTTGAACGACTGTGAAGTCGTAATTTTCAAAACTCACCACTTCATTCTGTGAAGGGAATTTACCGGCAATTTCCAAAACGAGTCCGGCCAGAGAGTCGCTTTCACCCCGAATGGTGTCAAACACTTCCACGGGCACCCCAATAATTCGGCAAAGATCATTGATGAGTGTTTTGCCTTCAAAGATGTAGTTGTTTTCATCGATTTTTTTAGCCAACAATTCATCATCATCAAATTCATCTTTGATCTCGCCGATTATTTCTTCCATGATATCTTCCAGAGTCACGATTCCAGAGGTGCCCCCAAACTCATCCACAACTATGGCGATATGATTCCGTTTTAATTGGAATTCTTTCAATAATGGTTTAATCAGTTTGGTCTCATGCACATAATTGACGGTTCGCATCAGAGGGTGCCAATCAAAATCAACATCTTTGATATGTTTAAGCAGATCTTTGGAATGTATTATACCCTTCACTTCGTCAAGGGTTTCGCTGTATACTGGCATTCTCGAGAAGCCAGTTTCTATCACCTGTTTTTTCAGCTCATCAAAGGTCCAATTGATATTAATTCCTTCCACATCGTGCCTATTACGCATAATCTGTTTTACGGTGATGTCATTGAACTTTACAATTCCTTTAAAAATATTCACTTCTTCCTTTGAGGCAGTATGTCCGAGTGTCAGATCGATTGCGTTTTCCATATCTTCATTACTGATATCATTCTTGGAACGGTAGTTAAGTTTACCTTCGATGAAGTAGGTGGATGATACCAGAAAGTTGCTGATGGGGCTGAATGCTTTATCCAACAATTTGATAAAAGGGGCCGTAAAATAGCTAAGCTTCAAATTATTTTGTGTGGCGTACACTTTAGGAAGCACTTCACCGAACAACACAAGAAAAAAAGTAACAACAACAACCTGAATGAATATATTTAAAAATGAAACAAGATTTAATGGGATATACGGAAAGAGTTTGTCTATTTGGATGAGACTTTTGAAAAGTAGGTTAGTACTTATAATGACGCCTATACTAAGGAAGTTGTTTCCGATAAGCAGTGTAGCGAGCAAACGTTTTGGGTTTTCCAATAAGCCAAGTATTGTTTTATAACCAGCCCCCTCTTTTTGTTTGATGTAATTGATATCCTTAGCCGATAATGAGAAAAAAGCAACTTCAGAGCCTGCAATCAACGCAGTGAATACCAGCAATAAGAGGATGACAATAGCTAATCCGACTTGGGCATTGGCAGTTAATGAAGTAGTAAGAAGGGAATTAAGTAAATTTGTATATGCCGAATCAGGGTCCAAGTGCTGAGAAGTTTCGTTAGGAATAGTAAATTTCAGAAGTGCTAATTTACAGATTTGGTTGCAAATATATCTAAAAAGGTAATTCATCTCCCAAATCATTTGCATGGAGAGTCGTTGCAGATGGAGATACATCGTGGTGCGAACTTGGAATATCTTCAAATTCATTCTTGCTTTCCGTTCCGCGTTTATCAAGCATCACTAAATTGGTAGCAATGATTTCAGTGATAAATCGTTTGTTTTTATCTTTATCCTCCCATGAGCGGGTGCGCAAACTCCCTTCAATATGTACCAAACTCCCTTTGTGCAAATACTTTGCGGCTAATTCTGCCAGTCCTCGCCAAAGGACTATGTTATGCCATTCGGTTTGAGGTGCGGAGACACCCTTTTTATCTTTAAAGGTTTCAGTAGTCGCCAACGGAAATTTCGTTACTGGAATATTTCCTTCGATATAAATTATTTCAGGGGCTCTGCCAAGATTCCCTATTAAAAATACATGGTTAACTCCTCTCATGGTCTCAGGTTTTTCGGAACTGAGACTAAAGATACTGATTATTTTCAAAAAAGGAAAGAATCAATTTCGGGAAGGCAAATTTATTTAAGTCTGTTTTTTTTACTTGTAACAAGTTGAGTTCCCTTAATGCTGTGGCCTTTCGCAAGGGTATGACATAGAAATATCCGGTTATTTTTTGATGAGAAAGAACTTGCGTCAGTACAACCGGATTATTTAGTTTGCATTTATCGATAAACTCAGGTAGCAACTTCTGGCTCAGCTTTTCGGTTTCGATACAATAGAACGTATGCAGGTCTTTCCAGATATCACTGCCATTTCGTTTGGTCAGGTAAATAGCAGATTTTGTATGAAAAACCAGAAAGTGAAAAGGTCTTTCCTTGAGGGTTTTTCGTTCCTTTTTAACCGGAAAGGAGGCAATGCTGTCTGTTAGATAGGCCTGGCAGATGATGTTTAGTGGGCAAGAACGGCAATCCGGATTCTGAGGTTTGCATATAGTTGCGCCAAAATCCATGATAGCCTGATTGTATTGACCCGGATGTTTTTTATCAAGTAAGGATTTGGCCAGGTCCTGGAATTCTTTTTTGCCTTTGGCTTCAAAGTAACTTGAATGTATTGCGAATACACGGCTTAGCACTCTGACCACATTGCCATCCACAACGGCATGAGGCAGATTAAAGGCAAATGATGCGATGGCTGCGGCTGTGTAATCACCAATACCTTTTAATGATAGGATGGTATCATAATCTTCGGGGAATCTGGCCTGAAGTTGGTCATTGATAAATTTTGCGGTCGCAATCATATTACGACAACGATTATAATAACCAAGTCCCTGCCACTTTCTAAAAATTTCTTCTTCATTCGCAGTGGCCAGTTTCGAGATCGTCGGGTAAGAAGAGATAAATTCTTCATAATATTTTTCTCCTTGCTCCACTCTGGTTTGCTGAAGAATGATTTCACTTATCCATATCTTATAAGGGTCTTTAATCCCTTTCCATGGCATTTTTCGTCTATTGAAATTCCTGTTCCATGCCATTAATGAAGTAGAGAATATAGGTAAGTTGTTGTTTTTCAACGTAGAATTTCTTTGAACTTTGATGAATTGTGTTAATTATTCGTACTTTTGGCCAAAGATATTTAATTTTAAACCAAGTTTTCAGCATGAAGAAAGCCGATTTGATAAATCAGATTTCAGAAAGAACAGGAGTACCGAAAGTAGATGTTCTGGTTTCGATTGAGAGTTTTTTCACAAACGTTAAGGAAGCATTAGCTGGCGGGGAGAATGTTTACATCCGGGGTTTCGGTAGTTTTATAACCAAAAAACGAGCCGCAAAAGTTGGCCGAAATATTAAACAGAATACCTCTGTTTATATTCCTGAGCACTATATACCGGCTTTTAAACCGGCCAAAGAATTTACCGATGAAGTAAAGAAATTGACAACTTCAAATATTGAAGTGGTCAAAGAAGAACATTAATCAATTAAATACTGTCAGACTATACCCGTGCATAGAAATCAATATTTTTTAGCAGGAGCTGGATTGCTCTTTATCGTATTCTTATACTTTTTTGGTCAACGAAAAGGCGACAATAAAGTAAAATCAGCTAACCGACATCAGGATGGCGGCTCAGGTGGTATGATGAATCCCAGTGCTGAAATCGAAACAATGGATTTCGCTTCCTATGCTAATGAGGTTCAGAGCAAGCTTGAAGAAAGTGCCAGAAAGAAAGCGAAAAGTCTAACTGAAAAAGCAGAAAAAGACAATACTGCTATAGCTTACAGGGATATCGCTGAGTTTTGGGAGAAGGCAGCGGAATTAAATATGGCCGCTAATTATTATAAAAAAGCAGCCTTTTTGGAAAATACAGAAAAAAGTGTAACCTTTGCCGGGAATTTATTTTTGGCGGTGATGCAAAAAACTGAAAAGCCAGAAATAAGAAAATGGCAGGCATTGGAAGCGATTGATTGTTTCAACAAAGTGTTAGAACTCAATCCTGAAAATACAGAGGCCAAGATAGCGTTGGCAACTTGCTATACTGAGGGTACAGGCGAAACCATGAAGGGAGTTACTTTACTGCGTGAAGTGACCCAGAAGGATAGCAACAACATTTCTGCAAATATCATTCTAGGAAAGTTGGCGATACAATCGGGGCAGTTTGACAAAGCAATCAGACGATTAGAACTAGTTCTTTCATTACGTCCGGAAAATACAGAAGCGATGTATTTCTTAGCCGAAGCCTACAAGGGTAAGGGAAACAAGGAAAAGGCTATTTCTTTGTTTGAGAAGTGCAAGAAAGTTGTGAACAACCCGGATTTCTCTAAAGAAGTGGATACCTATATTAACTCATTTAAATAATTATTTTTAAACAAAAACATTTTAATCATGCCTTGCGGAAAGAAACGTAAACGTCACAAAATTGCAACTCACAAGCGTAAAAAACGCTTAAGAAAGAACCGTCATAAGAAGAAATAATAATTCTTCTTGTAATTTTTTGGCACAAAGCATTTCCCGTAAATGCTTTGTGTATTTTTGTGAACACATGATTATGGTTGCTAGAAACAAGCGAGCTTGTGAACAAAGAACTCATTATTCAATCTTCTGATTCAGGAGTTGAAATTGCCTTATTAGAAGATAAGAAATTAGTAGAGCTGCATTTTGATAACTCCGGTGGGAGTTTCAATGTGGGAGACCTATACCTCGGAAAGTTACGTAAAGTGATGCCTGGTTTGAATGCTGTATTCGTAGATATTGGTCATGAGAAAGATGCCTTCCTTCACTATACTGATTTAAGCCCTTACTTCAAAAGCCTTATCAAATTCACTGATATGGCTATCAATGACAAATCCAGCGCTACATTCGATTTTTCTAAATTTACTGTCGAACCTGAAATTCATAAAACGGGTCACATTGTTGATGTCACACAAGGGAAGCCTAATGTGCTGGTTCAGATATTGAAGGAGCCCATATCTTCAAAAGGTCCGCGTATCAGTTGCGAAATTTCTCTTCCGGGACGCTTTATTGTGGTTACCCCATTTAACAATTTTGTGAATGTCTCGAGGAAGATACAATCAACAGAAGAACGAAAGCGATTGCAACGTATCATTGAAAGTATCAAACCCAACAATTTGGGTGTGATCGTACGAACTGCAGCTGAAGGACAAAGTACAGCAGAGTTGCATAAGGACCTTTTGAATATAATCGATTCATGGAAAGCTATTCAATTTAATCTGAAAGGAGCCAAGCCTCCGATGAAGATTCTTAGTGAACAAAATAAAACAACCTCGTTGCTACGTGATCTGTTAAATAAAGATTTTAACAAGATCGTGGCCAATGACAACTCAGTGGTGAGTGAGGCCAGAGACTATATTCAATCTGTAGCCCCAGGAAGAGAGAACATCGTAAGTTATTACCAAAATGGAGCCACTATTTTTGACCATTATGGTATTTCCAAACAAGTGAAAGCTTCTTTTGGAAAGACCGTCATGCTGGATGGAGGTGGATATCTCATTATTGAACATACCGAAGCACTTCATGTGATCGATGTAAACAGCGGTCATAAGTTTTCAGCCGAAAATCAGGAAGAAACAGCGTTTAATATCAATAAGGAAGCTGCTAAGGAAATATCCCGCCAATTAAGGTTGCGAGACATAGGTGGAATCATTATCGTCGACTTTATTGATATGAAAAATCCCGATAACCGACGTGATATCGTGAATATAGTTGAAGGGTTGATGGCTGAAGACAGGGCTAAGCATAGTGTGTTGCCGCTGACCAAATTCGGGTTATTGCAGATTACTCGTCAACGATTACGACCTGAAATTAAGATTTCTACCGGGGAAACTTGTCCTGCTTGCCAAGGCACCGGTAAAGTCAGATCGTCACAATTATTACTTGACGATATCGAAAAACATATCAAATATCTGAAGTCTAATCTGAATACGGCATTAGAGCTTCATGTCCATCCTATATTGAAATCGCATCTAACGAAAGGACTTTTGTTCAATTCGATTTATTCAAAATGGAAGAAAAAATATGGTGTCTTCAATATCATCGAGGATCCGGGATTCGAATTTATCCAATACAAGTTTTACGACCGAAATTCGGGCGAAGAGATTAAGTTCTAGATTTTTCATGACCTACTAATAAATTTATAGGTTGCGAATATCCTTCAATAATAATTAAATAGGGATTTCGCCAGACTTGAGCGGAAAGTATGAGTAAAAAACAAACTCTTGCAACTTGGCAGGAGTAATGAGAAAGTGCGAATGATATTTTCATGTGTAGAATTGCCTCATTGCCAAATTGCCGAATTGCCTATATTTGCAGCCAATTTTAAAAAATGGATAAAAATACCTTAGCCGGATTCGGCTTGTTGATGTTGTTGTTGATTGGATATATTTTCTATAATCAAAGCGCTGAAACAAAATATAAGCAAAAATTGACTAATGATTCGATTGCCAATGCCAAGTTGCATCCGATGTCTGAATTTAAGAATGTGAATTCGATCAAGGATAGTTCGATAGCGAGTCTTGACAGCAATGCGGTTCAGTCAATTCCTGAAAAAGAGACCATTCTTCAAAATGATGATCTGGCGATCACCTTTACCAATAAAGGGGGCTTCCCTAAAAAGGCTGAACTTAAAAAATTCAAGACATTTGACGGGAAACCTCTGATTCTTTTTAACGGAGAAAAGAATTTCCTTGATTTCGGATTCAAGACGGTTTCCGGAAGCATGTTGCACACCAGAACAGTTTCCATGAATGAAGCTGTGTCAACGGATAATAAGTCAATCACTTATTCGACGCCCGATTTCTATATAACGTATACCTTGCCAAGTTCAGGTTATATGATCAAGGTTTCGGCTTCACCAACCTCTGCGGACAAATCGCAATCGATTAGCCTTGACTGGAATTCAGAATCCTTCCTGACCGAGCAGGATATTCCAAGTCAGCAGATGTATACACAAGTATGTTACAATCTAGAGAAGGAAGGATTTGATCATTTTACCATTAAGGATAAAGCCACTAAAGAATTTAAAGAATCCGTTAAATGGTTAAGCTTTAAACAGCATTACTTCAATACGACACTGATTCCTGAAGCCAAGCTCGTTTCATCAGCTAAAGTCAGCACGCAAATCGCACTTGACACGGCCACTAAGACCTTGTCTGATTTTAGTTCGACTATGACGTTAGCACCTCAAAATAATTTGAATTTTGAGTTCTATATGGGCCCCAATAACTATAGTCTTTTGAAAAGTTATAAGAAGGATCTGCAAGAAATCATTCCGTTGAGCTATGGAATTTTCGGATTTGTAAAATATATCAACATCTGGCTTATTATACCTATTTTCAATACGCTAGCCAAGTTCTTCAGTAGTTATGGTGTCGTAATTCTGATTTTGACATTTATCATCCGATTACTGATGTCGCCATTTACGTATAAGAGCTATGTTTCCAGTGCTAAAATGAAGGCATTGAAACCTGAGATGGATGAATTGCGGGAGCGATTGGGTGATGACAAGCAGGCCTTCGGTATAGAACAAATGAAACTGTATCGCCAGGCAGGTGTCAATCCGTTAGGAGGTTGTCTGCCGGCGTTGCTGCAGCTACCTGTGTTCTTTGCCTTGTTATCCTTTTTCCCTCATGCGATCGAATTGAGGCAAGAGCATTTCCTGTGGGCACATGACATGTCCACCTATGATTCTATCTTAAACCTTCCTTTCACGATTCCTTTTTATGGCAATCATGTCAGCTTGTTTACAATTTTGTTTGTAATCACCAGTTTAGTATTGGCATTATACAGTATGAATATGACGGTGCAGGATCAAAGCAACCCGATGATGAAATATCTTCCTTTTATCATGCCAGTGATGTTCTTGGGGATCTTCAATAAGCTGCCGGCCGCCTTGACCTTCTATTATTTTGTCTCTAATGTAATTACGCTTGGTTTACAATATATCATCCAGAATTATATCATCAATCCCGATAAAATTCATGCCGCCATTCAAGCCAAGAAAAACGAAGCCCCCAAAGAGAATAAACTGATGGCTCGTATGGCTGAAATGCAGAAAGCACAGCAAGAAAAGATGAAAAAGAAATAGGCTCCTGATTATCCAGTGAAGAGTTAAAAGACATGAAAAAGCGACTCTTAACATCTGCAAGATTTTTTAATTCTTATTGGTAAACAGATGGGAAGAATTACTACTAAGTAAATGTCAGTATACTTTTAAAACAATTTTAACTACATATTCAATTTTTCTGTTTTTACATTTGCCATCGTAAAAAAAAGATATGGAAAATACATCAATCGATATTCGCGAACTTAACCAACGAATCAATCAGAAGAGTGCTTTTATCGATCTGCTGAGCCTTGAATTGAATAAGGCAATCGTAGGTCAAAAGTATATGCTTGAGCGTCTGATGATAGGACTGCTGGCTCAAGGCCACGTATTGCTTGAAGGGGTACCCGGTCTTGCAAAAACACTGGCTATCAAATCGTTGGCAACTGCTATTAATGGAAAATTTGCCCGTATTCAGTTTACACCTGATCTACTTCCTGCCGACATTGTCGGTACGATGATTTATAATCAGCAACAAAATCAATTTCAGGTTAGAAAGGGACCGATATTCGCCAACTTCATACTGGCCGATGAAATCAATCGTGCTCCGGCCAAGGTCCAAAGCGCCTTATTAGAGGCCATGCAGGAACGTCAGATTACGCTTGGTGAGAATACCTATGGCCTTGAAGAGCCCTTTCTGGTATTGGCAACGCAAAACCCGATTGAACAGGAAGGGACTTACCCGTTGCCGGAAGCGCAAGTCGACCGTTTCATGCTGAAAATTGTAGTTGGTTATCCACAGCTCGAAGAAGAGCGTATGATTATAAGGCAGAATATCAATCCATCAGCTATGCCTAAAATCAATCCTATTATTACTCCGAAGGATATTCTGGAAGCGAGAAATCTGGTTCGTGAAGTGTATATGGATGAAAAGATCGAAAAATATATACTTGACATCGTATTCGCGACCCGTCAGCCTGAAAATTATAAACTTCAAAGGCTAAAACCATTGATCAGTTATGGAGCTTCACCTCGTGCAAGCATCAATCTGGCATTGGCATCGAAAGCATATGCATTTATTAAACGTCGCGGGTATGTGATACCTGAAGATGTGCGTGCTGTTTGCATGGATGTGATGCGACACAGGGTTGGACTCACATACGAAGCAGAGGCAGAGAGCATGACGAGCGAGATGATCGTAAGCGAAATATTAAATGCCGTAGAAGTTCCTTAGATAGGTCAACCTCAAATAAGCACATCAGGAACATGACAACCGCCGATATCCTCAAGAAAGTCCGTCAGATTGAAATCAAGACCAAGGGTCTGACCAATCATATTTTTGGAGGTGAATATCATAGTGCCTTTAAAGGCCGCGGGATGAGTTTCAGTGAAGTGCGTGAATATGCGTATGGTGATGATATCCGCAGCATCGACTGGAATGTGACTGCACGGTCCAACACACCTTATGTGAAAATCTTTGAAGAAGAACGCGAACTGACCCTGATGCTCTTGGTCGATATTAGTGCCAGTTCGTTGTTTGGAACCGTTTCACAAACAAAGCGTAGCCTGATCACTGAAATCTGTGCGGTGCTTTCTTTCAGTGCGATTACAAACAATGATAAGGTAGGTGTTATCTTTTTCAGCGATAAGGTTGAACGATATATAGCACCTAAGAAAGGACGATCACACATTCTCTTCATCATCCGCGAGTTGATTACCATGGAACCTCATCGTAATGCGCAGACTAATATTCAGGCGGCTCTTAAATTTCTCAATAATATCATGAAGAAGCGGGCCATCACGTTCCTGCTGTCAGATTTTATCAGTGAACCTTATAAGGAAGCACTTAACGTCGCAGGTAAACGACATGATATCATTGGTATCAATGTGAGTGACAAGCGAGACAAGGAGATTCCGGATGTGGGAGTCATGAAAGTGATGGACGCCGAATCAGGTCAGATGATTTGGGTCGATACCTCTTCGAAATCATTTCAGAAAAAGTACACAGAAAATTATCTGCAACACGAACAATATACCCGTGACGTATTTATGAAAAGTGGTTCTTCATTTGTTCCGATCCTGACTGACGAAGATTATGTAAAAAAATTACAGTTATTTTTTAAAGCAAGAAAATGAGAGGCAGAGCGACAATGAATATTACTAATCAGAGGATAGAAATAAATAATTCTGGAAAATACTCCATGACGTTGCTTATGGCATTGAAAGGTGCGATTTGTATTTTTTTGCTTCTTTTTTCATCTGTAATTTCCTCAGCGCAACAGGTGAAAATATCGGCTAAAATCGACTCCACTAATATTCAGATCGGAGATCAGATACGATTGCAATTATCCACCACCTATAACCCTCAGTTATACAGAGTGCAGTTTCCTTCGATACAAGACACGTTTAATCATTTTGAAGTGGTAGAACGTAGTAAGATGGATACACTGACAGGTCGTAATGAAAATACCTACAAGCAAACAGTCATTATAACGAATTTTGATTCCGGCCAGTGGAAAATACCTCCTGTGGCCTTCGATATTCAATCACTGAAAGGCGAAGCACCTCAGACTTTGCTCAGCGATTCGTTCATGGTAAATGTAAATACACTGCCTGTAGACACTACGAAACCGATCAGACCCATTTTTGGTATACGGGGTGCAAAAATGCCGGTGAAGCAAATTATTCTTTATGCCCTTGCAGGCCTTCTGATTGCAGCTATCCTGGGCTTCCTGATCTGGTATTTTATTAAGACACTCAGGGAGAAGAATAAGAAACCTGAGCATAAGGAACCAGAAATCATTTTATTGCCACATGAAAAAGCCCTTCAGTCATTGGAACGGATCGAAAAGCAGCAATTATGGCAAAGCGGACTCGACAAACAATATCATACCATACTGACCGATGTGATGAGATTGTATCTTGAAGAACAATTCAATATGGACTGTTTCGAAAAAACGTCCAGTGAAATCATACAACAAGTCAAGCGTGTGAAAGCGCTTTCCACATCACGTCAATCCCTGCGAACCATATTCGAAACGGCTGATATGGTCAAGTTTGCCAAAGGACAGCCTTTGCCTGAAGAACATATGGAAAGTATGGAATTGGCAAAAGATGTAATTCATGAATCGTATAAAAAGATAAAACCGTTGAATGCCAATGATCAAGACCGGACGGCAAACAGTCAGTAATTTAACCACAAACTAAAACATACAAGCCAGAAAATCAGATTGCAGCACAGAGCATACGAACATCGAAATTCATGAAATATCTTGACTTTAAACATATCACATTTGCACATCCTCAGTTTTTCTGGTTGCTGTTGCTGTTGCCTTTATTCTTCTACTGGCAATTCAGTTACAAGAAAAAGAAACAGCCGACACTTACGCTTTCTACCTTAAAGGGATTAGAGAAAGCATCAACGACCTGGAAAATAAAATGGCGTTGGATACTGCTGGCATGCCGGGTGCTGTGCATTATCTTTCTTGTCATTGCGATGGCAAGGCCACAAAATAGCCGTGTCAACGAAACAGTCAATAGCGAAGGTCTGGATATAGTCATGAGTCTTGACATATCAGGGAGTATGCTGGCAGAGGATTTCCATCCCAACCGAATCGAAGCCGCAAAAAAAGTGGCTCAAGAATTTATCGAAGACCGACCCACAGACCGTATTGGTCTTGTCATATTCTCCGGAGAAAGCTTTAC
>CAIQUX010000103.1 GCA_903875055.1 uncultured Bacteroidota bacterium | reverse complement strand
GCAACTTCACTAAAATACCCTCACGTATTGCAGTTTGGTATCTACTTCAATATTGGAATTTATCGTAAACTTTATAAAAATATCTATTGCGGCCCACAATTGGGAATCGGTGTTACCAACGATTACAGATTTGGGAAAGGCTATACGATCTCCACAATAACAAAAAATGGAGTTATTACAACAACTCAAGATCAAATAGATCACTATAAAAGTTATCAAAGTGGAAGCTTGGATATCCATCCAGCAATTTCGCTCTATTACAGATTTTAATACTTTTTACCAGTAATGTACAGAGTGGTCGGCGAAGCCGTCCACTCTGTTTTTATCTTTTACACATTCAATCTACCCAGCTCGCGCTAGTGTATTTTAAGCACAACGGCTGGCGCAAATTTGCAATTTGTGCCTCATTACGCCGATAAATGGAATTCACCTATCGGAAGGTATCTCGCCGATCGAATTAAAGTTTCATTTACTTTGCCAAATTGTAATTAAATATTCGTGGTTGGTGAGATATCAATCAATAGAGTGCGGCCTATTCAATAGTTTTTAAGATTTCCTTTATCTTGTTCTTCAGGTCAGGCAAATCATTTTTGATAATTTCCCAAACCAGACTTGAATCTACTCCAAAATACTCATGTACAAATACGTTTCTCATGCCAATTATTTGAGACCAGTCGACGGAACTGAAATTTGATTTGACATCCGTAGAAATATGATTACTGGCTTCTCCAATTATTTCCATTTGTTTAATGCAGGCAAATCTCATCATTGAGTTATCCAAAAAACTTTCAAAGTCAGAATCCATTAGATAACTTTCGATTTCAGAAATAGCATCGAGTATATGCATCAATCTAATCCGGTCTCCAAGTTTACCTCGCATAAATCATCAATTTTTCACCATCAACAATTGGTTTGATATATTTGGATAATCCATTGGATGAAACAAGGTCAACGTTGGCATTTAAAAGTTTTTCAAGATCTAACTTCATTTGAATAAACTGTAATCCGATCTTTTGTGAATAATCCAAGTCCACCAAAATATCAATATCGCTGTTGTCGTCAGCTTGTCCACGGACATATGAACCAAATAAGTAAGCCTTCAATACAGGTTTTGTAATGAAATATTTTTTTATTGATTCTACTTTGGCTCTTTCTAAATTCATCTTGCAAATATAGTGATTTCGAATTTAGAAGCGCAGGCCAATTGTTCATCGATAGTCCTACCCATTCATTTTATATCCTCAGATTAATCGTCCTCATTCTCCAGCTTCAGTGTATTTTCGCCCGATGGAAGATATACATCCACATATACAGAAGTTGTTGAAGTGCATCGAGCTGGAAGAGAAAGAACAAGTGAAGCGTTTTAGTCTTGATAAGGAACATACGCTACGATCATTAAAGACAGAAGGACTGGCCTTGCATCCGATTTCTGTGACACGTAAGAGTTTCGGTTATGCCGATTATCCCGAGATTTCGTTCAGGCTTAATTTTCCTCAGGATACCAATCAATTCCGTGATGGCTCGGCTATCGAATGTTTTATCGAAGGCGAAGAACCTGTGAAAGGTATCTTATTGAGTCTGGATGGTAAGTCGGGCGAGTTCAGATTATTTGCACCCGATTATCCCGATTGGATCGAAGAACGGGGTGTAGGTATCAAACTCTCACCCGATCATCGAACGACCATGATCATGAAACGTGGATTGAATGATCTTTCAAAAAATGACAGATTGTATCCTTTGTTTCTTGGTATACATGATACCGATTACGACATGCCGAATGCTGATGATGAGTCTGTTCGTACAACAGACATTTCAAATCCCTTGCTCAATGATAGTCAACGCAAGGCCGTAAACGCGATCATGCAGAATACGCAACTGACGATAGTACATGGACCTCCGGGTACCGGAAAAACCACCACACTGATCGAGGCGATACGTTGTCTGGTGAAAGCCGGTGAGAAAGTATTGGTGTCAGCCCCAAGCAATACCGCCGTGGATAATATAGCAGTCGGTCTGAACAAGATCGGACTGAAGATACTCCGTATCGGGAATACCTCTAAAGTGAATGAAGCTATTTTTCCGTTTACACCTGAAGGCAAACTGGCCGACAGTAATCAGAAAAAGGAAATCAAACAATTGAAAATACGGGCGGAAGAATTCAGGAAGATGGCGCTTAAGTATAAGCGTAGTTTCGGGAAAGCTGAACGTGAACAACGCAACCTCTTGTTCAAGGAAGTGAAGAATATACGCGATGAGATAAAAAAACTGCAGGCTTATAATGAAGAGAAATTGTTTCAGGACGCCGAGGTGATATTAGGTACGCCCATAGGTCTGCATGATGCCAAACTAAAAGACATCGAGTTTGATACTTTGCTGATCGATGAAGCCGGACAATGTCTTGAGCCTTTAGCCTGGTGCATTTTTCCTTTGGCGAAAAAGTATGTCCTTGCCGGTGATCATTATCAATTACCACCGACTGTTCTTTCAGAGCAAGCCAATCGTCTTGGCTTTTCGACGTCCATTCTTGAAGCCTGTTTCGATAAGGTTAAGACCGTTCATTTGCTGGATGTTCAATATCGTATGCGGGAATCGATAGCCGGTTTCTCGAGTGCGTATTTCTATCAGAGTCTGTTGAAAAGTGCCGATCATCTGAAGAACGATGGCTTACATATGATCTATTACGATACCGCCGGTTCGGGACATAACGAAGAACGTGGCCCCGATGGATCGAGTCTGCAAAACAAAGGTGAATTGGAAGTGGCACAAAAGATTTTAGAAAAGGAAATGTTTGATCTGACGACCACGGCATTTATTTCACCCTATGCCGGACAAGTAACTATGGCGAAGGAATCATTTCCTGCGGCCTTGAGGATATCTACCATCGATAGTTTTCAGGGACAGGAAAAAGAGACCATCATCATATCGCTTGTGCGCTCCAATGACGAAGGGCAGATAGGATTCTTAAGCGATTATCGTCGTATGAATGTGGCCATGACAAGAGCCAAAGAGAATCTTGTCGTCATCGGTGACAGTGCGACACTGGGTCGAGATGCGTTCTATCTGGCCTTTCTGGAGTATGTCGAAAAACATGGTTCGTATCGAAGTGTATGGGAACTGGAATAGAGGATTCAGATGGTGGGGTGTCGGTAATAAGTTGCATACAAACATTATACAGGCCTCAAAGCCATTGGTAACATCAGAAGAAAATCTATACATCTTTCCATTTTTAAAGCGTAGTAATTATAGCCAATGTGTATATTTTGATAATATTCGGTTCTATGTTTGGCATAATATTTCTCACTTTGTATTGACCAGGCATTTTCGCCTAGCTTTTCTGATAAAAACCATTTTTCCAACAAACGACCGGCTCTGCCATTTCCATCCATAAAGGGATGGATTTTTTCAAACATCAAATGTATCATTGAGGCAAAATAAAATATTTCTTTGTGCGACAAATCCCTGCTTAGTAATTCTTTTATGTCAAAAAACAATTTAGCAAATTCTACTTTTACAAATTCGGGTTCAACGGCCATATACTCAACCTTTCCATCACTAAAGATGCCTACTTGTTGGTTTCTTAATTTGCCTTTTTGACTTTTGAGTGATAAAACAGTATTACTTAAAATCTTATGTGCCTTTAAAAATGTTGTTTGATTTAGTTTGTTTTCCATTGCAAAATCATACGCAAAAATCAAATCGTCAATTTCTGTCATTTCTTTTGGTTTAGACTTTACGTTGAACTTTTTGTTTTTAAGATAAGTGTCTATATCAATACTATTACCTTCAATATTAGAAGAATAGGTGGCAGACGATTGTATATAGTATTCGAAATCATCTTTAGAGTAAGAGCTTTTTGTTCTAAATTGATTAAACACATCAAACCAATCAATATCAAGTTTGGTTGAATACTCATTTAAGTATTCCGTAGTAAGTATTTTTAACTGTTTCCCCATTTGATAATTCCCTTTTAAAAGTTGTGCAACAAATCACACCACTTTTCTGGTTCGGAATTTGCAATTTCGCTTACTTTTAATAACGTCATTTTAGCAGCTTTTTCAGATTTATTTTTCGTTGTAAATGTACCAATAATTTCGCTTCCTGTCAAGCTTCTTTTGAACAGTAATTCATCTGCTATGCAAGCCTGTACCCTTGGCTTTGCGCTGCGTTGGCTTATGGTTTCGTTGACATTTTTTATTGTGATTAACATTGGTTTTTCGTAGGTGATTTAGCGGTAAATTCAGTAGCTTCACAACCCCCAAAAATGAAAGTATCATATACATCACAAAGCAGTTTACATTTGCAGCTATTCATGAAAGGACGACGTTAAACAAATCCATCGATGGACAGAAAATCATTTTTAAAATCAATAGCCATGTTGCCACTTGCAGGTTCAGCCTTGAAACTTGAAGCACTCGATCAATTAGCGAATACCTTACCGCATACTGAAAAGATGCCGGTGATGTTTCTCGGACATGGCAGTCCGATGAATGCCATCGAGGAGAATGAATTCGTACAGGGATGGCGTACGATGGGTAAGACGATTCCCAAGCCCACAGCTATACTTTGCATATCGGCCCATTGGGAAACGAGAGGGACCTTCGTGACCGCCATGAGTCAACCGAAGACGATACATGATTTCGGTGGTTTTCCGCAAGCCTTATTCGATGTACAATATCCGGCCAAGGGAAGTCCTGAACTGGCGATGCAAACCAAGAAGATGATTACAAAGACCGAGGTCGGACTGGATGACCAATGGGGTCTCGATCATGGTTGCTGGAGTGTGGTGAAACCTATGTTTCCTGATGCCGATGTGCCCGTGATACAGATGAGTATCGATCATTATCAGAAGCCGGATTATCATTATGAGCTGGCTAAACAACTGGCACAACTCAGGCATAAAGGTGTGCTCATCATCGGAAGCGGTAATATGGTACATAATCTGGGTATGGTGGCTTGGGACAAACTGAATGAACCCGGTTTCGGATTTGAATGGGCCATCGAAGCCAATGAGAAGATGAAGAAATTCATACTCGATGATAACCATCAGGCCCTGATCAATTACAGTGCACAAGGCAAGGCTTTCGAATTATCCATACCGACACCTGAACATTATATTCCACTCTTGTATACCTTGGCGTTGAAAGAGAATAATGAAAAGATGCATCTCTTCAATGATAAATTGTTGGGTGGTTCGCTGACGATGACATCGTTGAAAATTGGATAGGGTACAAACAGTAAACTTTTAGGAATGCGATTAGGCACTACAAGGTATTCAATACATCAAGCAGTTCCTCCATCTGCTGAACAGAGGTGGCAGGGAAATTAGCAATACGTATTTGAGAGGCTTTGTTTTTACCGTAACCGCTTCCTACAGCCATATGATGCTGTTTGACAGCGGCTATGATTTCTGCAGAAGGTTGAACCGTATTCAGGACGGCGACTGTTCTTGAACGATGTGTTTCCTGATTCACCAGCGGTTCGAAATCCTTATGTTGTTTGGCAAAATCATAGATCATGTCTGCTTTTACTTCCAGGTCTTTGCGGATATTTGCAATTCCCAGAGTATTCATGTCCTCGGCAATTTTACCAAGGATATAAATCGCGATGACATTGGGAGTGGATGGTGTTTCAAAGGTCTTGTAATTCTTGAAATAACTTTCCAACGTGTTGTGAGCACCGATATTCAAGCCTTTGTTTTTAAGCTGATCAGCTTTGGCAAGACAGTTTTCATTCACAATCCATACACCTAAACCCGGAGGCATACCGAATGCTTTCTGTACCGAAAAGAAGGAGCAATCCATCATGGTATGATCGATGGCAGAGTAGGGTGCTACAGAAACCAGATCGGTACATAAAAGCTTTGAGGGGAATTTCTTCTTCAATTTCATCAGGTCATCCACAGGAATTTGTACACCGGTGGACGTCTCATTCTGAGTGGTACATATCAATTCGGTTTCTTCAGGGATAAGGATGTCATTCATATTGAAACCTTGTCCTTCCTCGACGGCAAATCGAGCCGGAGATTTTTTTAATGCGTTTGCAAAGTCATAAAACTTATTCGAAAAGGCCCCATTGGTCAGATGAAAGGAATATTGATCTACACAATTCAACATGATTTTTTCCCAGATCTCAGTCGCGGACGATGCAAAAAAGATGGCATGTGTCGAAGGGATATCCATCAAGAGACGTAGCTGCTCATCGGTATGCCGATAGATTTTCCTGAACGCATCTGAACGATGATTGATAGAACCTAATTGGAGGTTCATAGCTTCAATGAGATGTTTCTGATAGGTAGAAAAAAGATGGGAAGGGCCGGGAGTGAAATAGATCATATTCATCGCGACAAAGGTAAAGAAAGCCGCTAATTATTGTTTGACGAATTTGAATACTTTTGATTGAGTGCCTTGTCTGATTTGAAGCAGATAAAGTCCCTTTGACAAGGCCGAAATGTCAAGATTGTCTTGATTCATGGTTTTGATCATGTTCTTTCCTGAAATGTCATTGACATTGATTTCGAAGGTATCAGCAGTGGTGATATCGATATGCAAGGTTGTGCTGGCCGGATTAGGGTAAATGGAGACACGCTGCCATGTTTGTTCCTGATTCTGGATGGATGATGGTCCGCACATAGCCTCATTCAATCGTTTCCAGATATTGGTGCATAAAAGGAAAGGGACTTCAGAACCGGGCGATGTTGGATTATCACCCATACGTATCATCACGATTCCTTTCGAAGGAGCGATACTCACCAATTGTCCGTTCTTGCCTATGCCCGCATACATATCGGCCGGTGCATCGGGTGCATAGGAACCGGGAAAGACTACTTGCGATGTGGGTACCATGAAAGAAGCTTTGCCATTGAGCCACCAGAGGTACCCATAGGATTTGTTGAGGTTCTGTGAGGTATTGATCATCTGGTTCTTGTAAGCGACATCGTGTAAAAGAGTATCACCATTCCAGATGCCGTGGTTTTGAATCAACAGACCAAAGCGTGCCATACTGCGTACCGTGCTGAAAAAGACATTATCGAAACCGACGGTATACCAGAATCCATTCATGCCGGTCGGGTTTAAGAGTTGGGTTTGTGTAAACGTGTTAATCGGCAAGGAAGTGGCACTTTGTAATACCTGCTCGAGTAAGGTATACGTTGCATTGTGATAAGCCCATCGAGTATTGACCGGTGCGAGATAATCGAGACATGTATCGATAGTGCAATGATTGTCAGGTACACCATCATCCAAACCTGTGGTCATGGTCAGTTGGTTTTTGATAGTGATATTACCTTCTTGCTGCGGTGTGCAGCTTGTCCAGCCTGCGCCTAAGTATTTCGAACTGCTGTCATTAATGGAAAGCAGACCTTGTTCCTGTGCTTGTCCAATCAGGAATGACGTGATGGTTTTACCGGCGGAAGCCCAATACCATAGACTGTCTTGCACAAAGGTGCCAAAGTATTTTTCAAGGACTATCTTGCCATCTTTCAGTACGATGAATCCTTTAGTATGTTCTTGTTGAAGATAGTTGTACAAAGTATCGATCTTGTCGGCACACCAGCCTAAGGAAGCAGGAGAGAGGGTATCCCAGGTGGCAGTGGCGCTAAGAGGCGGGAAGTAAAGACTTTGTGCGTTGGTGGTTTGTACAAAACTGCCAAGAGCGAAAAGGATGATAAGGACAATTTTTTTCATGTAGTAATTTGTTGAAGGTCACAGACAAGAATGTATGACTGCGTTAATACAATATTCTGAATTTGATCGTGTGGTCGATATTCTTAATCTCTTCCAGGATATCGGTCTTATAATCGGTTGAAATATCGGTGATGACATACCCGACTTCATCCAGGGTCTTGAGATATTGCGCTTGTATATTGATATTGTGTTTTGCATACACACCATTGATCTTCGCCAGAATGCCCGGTACGTTTTCATGAATATGCAACAGACGATGTGATTTGTCGAAGGTCGGTAATTGCACTTCTGGAAAATTTACAGCTCCGTAAGTATCGCCCTTGTTGATATAATACTCGATCTTGTTCGATACGAAATCACCAATATTGGCCTGCGCCTCTTCGGTGCTTCCGCCGATATGCGGTGTGAGTATGGTATTAGGGAGTTGGCGTAATTCGCTAACGAATTCCTCGTCATTCGATTTGGGTTCATCCGGAAACACATCAACCGAAGCGCCCCATACCTTGCCAGATTGGATGGCATCTTTCAAGGCATTGATATCAATCACATGACCACGTGACAGGTTCATGAAGATGACATTATCTTTCATTTGGGCAAACTCCTTGGCGCCGATGATATTAGTATTGCTGCTGCGGCCATCGACATGAAGACTGATCACATCAGCCACTTTCAATAGTTCGTGTAGGGTCTTGCATTTGTGTGCATTCCCGAGTGCGAGCTTATCGCTGACATCATAAAAGTACACATGCATACCCAGCGCTTCGGCGATCACTGAAAACTGCGAACCGATATTGCCGTAACCGATGAGTCCCAGTTTCTTTCCGCGTATCTCCACACTGTTCTTAGCACTCTTATCCCATTTGCCTGCATGCATCTCAATGCTTTTGGTAAAGGTGTTACGCATCAGCATGATCATTTCGCCTACGGCTAATTCCACCACCGAACGGGTATTGGAGTAAGGCGCGTTGAAGACCACGATTCCTTTGCGGCTGCATTCCTTCAGGTCGATCTGATTGGTGCCAATACAGAAGGTGCCTACACACATCAGCTTTTCTGCATGAGCCAATGCGTTTGCACTGACCTGTGTCTTCGAACGGATACCCAATATGTGGATGTCCTTGATCTTTTCAATCAGCTCGGCCTCGTCTAAGGCTTCATTGGTGGTTTCAATCTGATACCCTTCATCGTTGAAGAGTTTCACGGCATTGGGATGGATGTTTTCCAGCAACAATACTTTGATCTTATGTTTAGGAAAGGATTCTGTCTTCTTCATACTTTATTTCTCAATGATGTCATCAAAACTGTTCACTATCTTGTCGGCTTTGTCAACCAGGTTCTCCCTTCTTACATTTTCTGTAAACAGGTAAAACTTGTCTGCATACCCGGCTTCACGAATCTCATAATCTGTATACCCGTCACCGATCACAATCACCTCACCCTGCAAATGTAATGATTTCACCAATGTTACTTTTCCTTTTGGTTGTGACAGAGGATTAGTCTTGTCAAAGCCTGTGACATTGCCATCCGTATCGAAGATGAATTCATTCGCAAATACATGATCAGCAGTGATTCCGAAGTGGGCCACCACGGGTATGATAAAGTCTTTGAACCCACCGGAAATGATATAGATCGAATGGGCATGTGCTCTGATATATGATTCATTCTGTAAAAAGGAATCTGATATTTCTGTTCGTAAACGGGTGATGAGTTTATTCAGGCTTTCTTTATTAATTTCCAACAAGTCAAGACGTTGTTTGAGCGCTTTGTCGAAACTCAACGCGCCGGTCATGGCCTGTATGGTGATGTCGGTGATGCTGGATTCAATAACATGTTTATTCTCTTTTCCTTCCATCACGATTCCGGCTAAGACATCCAATGCTTCCACTTTGGTGAAGGTGCTGTCGAAATCTATGATATAGGTAGGCGTCGTTCTCATACTGCTAATATAGTTGAACTAGCGGCATTGTCAATTTTTTATTGTCTCTAAACGTATAATCGTCTTGGTTATCATCCGTCATAGCAAATTCTATAATCAAACTTCATTTAAACAACGCCCTTGTATTCTTTCATAACTAATAACTCTTAACCCATAACTCTTATCTCTCATCTCATATCTCACATCTCTCATCTTTCCTCAAAATATCTTCCCCGGGTTCAGTATCCCATTCGGGTCAAAGGCTTTTTTGATTTTGCGCATCAGTTCAAGATTGACTTCATCCAATACAATATTCATGAATTCTTTCTGCACCAACCCGATACCATGCTCTCCGCTGATGGTACCACCCAGTGATTTGCAAAGCCGGAATATTTCTCTGATGGCTTCTTTGATATCATTTTGCCAGAATTCATCACTATGGTCATCTTTCAGGATATTCACATGCAGGTTGCCATCGCCGGCATGACCATAACAGACGGTACGTACGTTGTATCGTGCAGCAATCTCTTTCACACCTTGAAACAAAGCTGGCAATTCGCCACGGGGAACGACAGTATCTTCTTCTTTATAGACATTGTTGAACTTGGTCGATTCGCCAATTGTGCGTCTCAGTTTCCAGAAATATTCTTTCTGTTCGGCACTATAGGCGATTAGCGTATCGGAGCATTCGTGTTGATTGAGTACCTCACTGATCTTTTCGCATTCAAGCATGATGGCGTCTTCATCATTACCATCGGCTTCGATCAGGAGATAGGCTTCCACACCTTCTTTGATATCGAAAGCCAGACCTGTAAAGGCGCTTGATAAACGGAATCCGTCAGGTTCGATAAATTCACACACGGAAGGGGCGCATCCGGCCATGAAGATGGCGGCTACAGCTTCACACGCTTTAACCGGACTGTTAAACGAGGCCAGTAGCAACATGTTTTTCGTAGGGTAGGCAATCAGTTTCAATACTATTTTCGTAACGATACCTAAAGTGCCTTCGCTCCCTATCATCAGGTGGGTGAGGTTATAACCTGTTGAATATTTAAGCGTATTGGCACCTGTCCATATGATTTCACCGGTTGGTAAGACCATTTCCAGGTTTAGGATATAATCGCGGGTAGTGCCATACTTCAATGCCCGTGGTCCACCGCTGGAATGTGCCACATTGCCACCCAGAAAACAGGAACCTTTGCTGGCAGGATCAGGCGGATAAAATAAGCCTTGTTTGATGACGGCTTGTTGTAATTCCTCATTGATAACACCGCATTCCACGACAGCCTGAAAATTCGTAGTATCTATTTTTAAAATCTTATTCAGTCGTTCAGTACTGAGTATCACGCCACCTTGTATGGCCAGGGCGCCGCCGCTTAAACCTGTACCGGCTCCTCTGGGGGTTACACAAATTTTCTGTTCGTTGCAGTATTTGAGCACAGCAGAAATCTCCTCGGGGCCTGAGGGTAATAAAACCACATGAGGTGTATATCGGAGATCTTCAGTATGATCGTGGGTATATCTCTCACAATCATCTGACGGGGTCAGCACATAGGAATCGCCCAGCAATTCGCGAAAAAAAAGGATATCCTTAGGTTCAACAGAAGTAAACGTCATGACAATGAATTAGGTCGCAAATATACAAGTTGAACCCTAGGAATCATAGAAGGATGATGCCCCGGGTCATTTAGATTATTATTCGGGTAAAAGCGGGAAGGTTACGGTAGGAATTTAAAAGGGCACGGTGTGATTTCAAAAGGGCACGACGGCTTCGTATATTTCTCAACATAAAAGCGGGAAGGGCACGGTGGTTTGGTGCCCTTCTTCGACGTGATGGTGCCCTTTTGTTTTTTTGTCAATACACTTCACCTTGGTTTGGTTGGAAAATGGTTTTACTTATCTTTGAAATGCAAAGGTCTTCTCTATTTGAGTCAGCTTTTAGTATCAATTTTTTACACCAAAACGAACATTTAATAATGAACACAATTGAAATTCCGTTAAGTAAGTCAAAGATTCTATTAGTAATCGCAGGCTCTATGCTCTTTGTAGCAGGAGGTGTTTATCTGTATACCACATTGTCAAACCAGCAAACTGACTTTAATCCAATTCTGATTAAGGGTATTGGGTTGTCAGGCATATTGTTTTTTGGTGCCACAGGACTTTATGGGATTAAGAAACTCTTTGATAAGACTGTCGGATTCACCATCAATGATGAAGGCATCATTGATAATTCGAATGCCACCAGTATCGGCCTGATCCGATGGTCTGATATCACTAAGATAGAAACAAAACAAATCATGTCGACCCGCTTACTGTTGATTTTTGTCAAAGAGCCTGAACTCTATTTAGATAAAGTGTCAGGCATGAAGCGGAAACTGATGCAAAGTAATATGAGTATGTACGGAACACCATTGTCTATCGTTTCTACCACGCTGAAGTATGATTTTGATCAATTGGAAGCCTTGGTGAAAGAGAGATTTGACGTTTATAAGAAAAGTTTGTTATCAAGAATGATATGAGTCAGGGAATATGTCCTCATGGGAAAAATAATTAGCATCACTCAGGTGAGTTTCATTGAAGCAGTTTAGTGTTCGATTCGGGAATACATATTTTTGT
The DNA here is from genome assembly GCA_903875055.1 of uncultured Bacteroidota bacterium. Lineage (GTDB taxonomy): Bacteria > Bacteroidota > Bacteroidia > Chitinophagales > Chitinophagaceae > OLB11. Next base: position 14,643 of record CAIQUX010000103.1, on the reverse strand, counting down.
CATTCTTCGCTATGCGTAAGCGTATTCTTATCTCTGACTTTCGCATAAATTTCCGATAACGTAGCCGGATGATGGAATACATGTTTGATACCTAATTGATGGGCTAATATATTGGCTTCGAAGGCCGGCAAGGCAGTAAATTCTTTTCGTGCTGTCAATCGTCCGGGTCTCAGAAGCGCTTTGTCAAGTTGTTTCAGATTGACATTGAACGTACAGATAATTTGTATCTTCAGCATATCATTCAGGAGTCCATCAGTCATGTTGAGTAGATTGGTGATACCTTGTATACGGGTGTCGGCATCGCGGGCAACGAGCAAAGGTTCTGCATCTTCTATGAGTAATACACATCTGAGGCCTTTGGTCTGAAAATGTTTTACCTGATGGGTAATGAAGGTCATGAACCCCGGATCGACCAAATGATCGACCATGTTAGGCGGCATATAGATGACGGCTTTGTTCAATGTTTTCATCTTGCGTAACAGATGCCGAATGTAATACGTCTTGCCGGTACCCGGTTCCCCGTGAAATAAGATCAGTCCCTGATGTTGTGTATTAAAACGGTTCATGAGTTCGCTATGAAACTTTTCAAACCCATTACCGTAATGCAGATCAAGATCCCTGATTTCAAAATTATCCTGAACCGGATATGAACTCAGGGCAAAACTGCCGTTTGAAGCCGTAATCATCATGATTTCAGGTTTTTCGGGTTTCTTTTCCATTCGGCATAATTGTAAATAATCGTTTAGTTCAAGTTCGAAATCTACATCAACCTGACCGCATGCAGGAGCTGGAAAAAGTATCATGACCTCACCAAACTGAGCATAATTGATTGCACGGCTTTCAACTTCCTGCATGAATGTGTATGTATTTTCCGGATGATGTTGGATATCGGTGGCCACCAACAAATAACCGTTAGTTGGAAAATATAGTACATATTGATTGTAGAGCGATTCGTCATCTGATTCTTCCATGAGGTCAGCGAATATCTCTATGCCACCCAAAGAGTCAGTCAGGTAATACTTCAATGTGTTAAGTTCGGTCTGATGAGAGAATAATTCTTTTCTCGAGGGCATATGTTTATTCATGGCCGTGTAAAAACGACGAGAATCAAATTCGCCGTCCAATGAACCCTCCAGTATCCATTTCCAATGTTCAACATCGAGGGTGATGTGTTGATCTTCTTTTTTTGTGATGATTTTCTGTGTCATATTGATTGGTGTGTTTTTATTTGTCAGTAATTGGTTTTCTGAAATATGATCATAATAGGTAAATTCCCGGATCACGAAGTAGGTTGGTCTTGTTTGATTTTCATAATTAGCAGCTTGTGTCCAGTTGCCGATCTCATCTGTTTGTATGATTTCTAACCTGTCATCCTCATCCTCAAACTCATCATATCTGGTTATTTTGCCATTTTCATTCTTCCCAATTAATTTGCCATATTCGTCATACAGATATTTGATTGTGCTGATGATTTCGCCCTGCTCATTCAATTTAACATACCCGCTCTCAATTCCCCGCTCATCGTATTGATATCGTTGCCAGCAGTGCAGCTTCTTCATATTGTCTAACCAAACTTTTTTTTCACTCACTTTTCCCTGTTCATTCCATTGTTGTTCGTTATGGTTAGTAATTAGGCCGTTACGTTGTATGGATTCACTCAGGGTGCAATTATTTTGTTCATTATATTCACAATGTACTCTGTTCGTCCATTCATTTTCTGAGTCATAAGTTATACTTTCTAATAAATGTTCAAGTTCGTTATACCTGTTCTCAGTCCGTGATAGAATTTGGTTGTCATTTACGTACTCTATGGTGGTCAAGCACTTCCCTTTCTCAGTATATAAAAGAAATGTATGAGTGTCTCCATTGTTAAATAAATACTTTTTATGAATGAAGCCTAGTCTGGAGAACTCAAGGATCGTAATCTTATTCAAATAGGAGTATTGCAATCCTGGTACATAGCAGCCATTTCGTTTGATGGCAGTGTAGAAGGTCTGCTTCAGCTGTTTGACTTTTCCTATGAGTTCATTCTTTTCAACCGAATTGTAATATAAGTAAAACATAGTTTGGTGTTTTGATAGGTTAGACCGAAATAATACTTACTTCTATGACAAACTTAATAAACAATACGAAACTGACAAACACTGTTTATTATTCAGGGATTTTACTTATTAAACAGGGAAATTCCTGTGTAGATGGGAGCGGAGGTGGTGGCAAAATGACCAGAATGCCTTCTTGAAAAACGAGATTTAGCGGTAGGTTTTCATGAATTTTTTATTTGCATCAGTCAATTAATGGAACAATTGTTTTCATCGGACAGCATCTTTATATTTACTTTATAGGCAAACTTCTACCTTTGTCCTTGTTCCGATAAAATACGGCATGTTCAATACCCGAAAATTCAGTGTTGCCAAACAATACGCCATAAGCCTCATCTTCATTTTTATGGTGGCTACGACTTGCTTCCTGAGTCAGGGAATAATCGGTTACAAGTTGGTAGCGCTCATCTTACTCATGTCTGTTTCGTTACTGGCTATGCTGTTCGATATCATGCCAGTCCTCATAGCCTCTTTATTAAGTGCTTTGGTTTGGAATTTCTTTTTCATTCCGCCGATTTATACCTTTCATATCAGTAATACGGAAGATGTGATGATGTTCTTTCTCTATTTTGTGATTGCTTCCGTGAACGCCGTATTGACATTTAAAATCCGGAAGGAGGAAAAGAAATCCAGAGATCAGGAAGAGAAGGAAAACACAATCAAGCTTTATAACAATTTGTTGAATTCGCTTTCCCACGAACTAAGGACACCCATTTCAGCCATAGTAAGTGCTGTCGATACCTTGAAGGAAAGTGATGCGCGTCTCACAGCCATGCAAAAGCATGAATTACTTGATCAGATCGATCTGGCAGGAAGCAGACTGAACCGACAAGTTGAGAATCTTCTGAATATGAGCCGCCTTGAGACAGGCATGCTAAAACTAAATCTCGACTGGTGCGATACGAATGAACTCATCAGCGGAGTGATTCAGAAACAAGGTGACGCTTCAGGGCATAAAATTCTGTTTGTTCCTGACGATCGTTTGCCTTTATTCAAATACGACAGAGGGTTGATGGAACAGATCCTTCAAAACCTGCTGCACAATGCCATTCATCATACGCCTGAAGGCAGTACCATCAATATCTCAGTCTGTCAACAGGATGACCGTTGTGTGATAGAGATTTCTGATAACGGACCAGGAATTCCCGATCAGGAAACCTCGTTTATTTTTGATAAATTTTACCGATTACCTCAGGCCAGAACCGGCGGAAGTGGACTGGGATTATCGATTGTGAAAGGATATGCCGAAGCACATAAGGGGCAGGTTACCCTAGAAAAAAATAGTGACGATGGTGCCAGGTTCAGGATAGAAATTCCGTCGGAGGTTTCCTATATTAATAATCTGAAAAATGAATAAGGCAGAAATACTGATCATTGATGATGAACCGCAAATTCGGAAACTGCTTGAAATTACTTTAGAGAGCAATGACTACAAGGTGTGGAAGGCCGAAACCGGAAAGGAAGGGATTGTCATGGCTGCCAATCACCCACCGGAATTGATACTATTGGATATCGGTCTGCCCGACAGAAGTGGCCATGAAATATTAAAGGAACTCAGAATATGGTATAATAAGGCTATCATAATTTTGTCTGTTCTGAATCATGAAGATGATATCGTGCAGGCTCTGGATAACGGAGCAACCGATTACCTGACCAAACCTTTCCGAAATGCCGAATTACTCGCCAGAATACGATCAGCGATACGAAGAAATCAAATGCCAAACAATACAGATAAGATCGTGTATGATGATTTGGAAATTGACCTGAGTGCAAGAACGGTTAAGCGTCAATCAGAAAGCATCAAACTGACCTCTACTGAATTTAACTTGTTGGCACTTTTTACAAAGAATGAAGGCCGTGTATTGACGCATCATTTTATCCTCAAAGAAATATGGGGTGTAGGGGCACAATCTGAAACACAATATCTGCGGGTCTTTGTCGGGACACTTAGAAAGAAGATCGAACAAAACCCGAATCAGCCGAAACATATCATTACAGAGAGCGGAGTCGGATACCGATTTGAATAAGCCTACCCGTAATAAGCTGAATTCTCTCTTTATAAAGTCTTTATACAACCCGGCTTCATCTTTACTTTTTGCTTTGACCCTGCGATGCAACTTTGCCTTTTCTAATCATTACATTTTCATCACATGGCAAAGCATGATAATTTGAATAAGGTAACTATCGCCTCGTTACTGGTAGCACTTGGAATCATTTATGGTGATATTGGAACCAGTCCATTGTATGCGCTTCGGGCAGTTATAGGTACAAGGGCCATCAATGAACAATTGGTGTATGGAGGTTTTTCTTGTATCTTCTGGACGCTGGTTTTTCAGACGACCATCAAGTATATCTGGCTGACACTGAAAGCCGATAACCAAGGTGAAGGAGGCGTTTTTTCCTTGTATTCATTGGTCAGACGGTATGGTAAAAAGCTTGTGATTCCGACCATATTGGGTGCCACTACTTTATTGGCAGATGGTATCATCACACCACCGATTTCTGTGGCATCGGCTATCGAAGGTTTGAACATGGTGCATGGTATGGAAAATATCATCGTACCAGGTAATGCCTTGACAATCGGTGTGGTGGTGTTGATATTGTCAATCCTTTTTTTCTTTCAGCGTTTCGGTACCGACATTATCGGTAAAGCATTCGGTCCTGTGATGATGATCTGGTTCGGTATGCTGCTAGTGGTGGGTGTTCTCAATATCGGATTACATCCTGATATTCTCAAAGCCCTGAGTCCACATTACGCAATGGATTTGCTGTTTCATTATCCGAAAGGTTTCTGGTTGCTGGGCGCAGTCTTTCTATGTACCACAGGTGCCGAAGCCTTGTATTCCGATCTGGGACATTGCGGTATCCGAAATATCCGTATCACCTGGTCCTTTGTAAAGGTGAGTCTGGTGGCCAGTTATCTGGGACAAGCGTCCTGGCTGATGCATCAGGGGCAACCTTTTCTCGACGGGCGAAATCCATTCTTTGAAATCGTTCCTCACTGGTTTCTGCTTCCAGCCATCATCATTGCCACCCTGGCTACCATCATTGCTTCGCAAGCTCTTATCAGCGGAAGTTTTACATTGATCAATGAAGCGATCAACCTGAATTTCTGGCCACGGGTTGCGGTCCGTCAACCTACAGAACGAAAAGGTCAGATTTATATTCCCAGTGTGAATACCATACTTTGGTTTGGTTGTATCATGATGATCCTCTATTTCAAAGAAAGCGGACATATGGAGGCCGCCTATGGTTTTTCGATCACGATCACCATGCTGATGACCACCTTCCTGATGTGCTACTTCTTATACTACCGGATGAAATGGCAGAAAGTATATGTCGCCATTTTTGCCTTGGTTTTCGGTACGATTGAATTCTCTTTTTTTATTGCGAACGTGGCCAAGATCAAAGAACGTTGGATGTTCCTCTTTTTTGAATTGTTCATATTTTCAGTCATGTATATCTGGTATTATGCACGTAAGATCAATAACCGCTATATCAAATTCGTGGAGCTGGGTAAACATAGTCTTCGCTTGAACGAACTCAGCATTGACGACGAGATTCCTAAATTTGCCACTCATCTGATTTATCTGACCAAGGCCAACAAGCGACATGAAATTGAAGAAAAAATCATCAAATCTATTTTCTCAAAGAAGCCCAAACGGGCCGACGTGTATTGGTTTTTACATCTCAACAGGACAGACCGGCCATATACGCTCACGTATGATGTGACTGAATTGCTCGACGACAAGGTCATCAAAGTGAATATCAATGTCGGATTCAGGATACAACCAAGGACCGAATTGTATTTCAAAAAAATAGTACAGGAACTGGTGGCCATGAAGGAACTGAACCTGCATATTCGTCCTGATGGTTCAAGTAAATACAACAATGAACCCGACTTTAAATTTATAGTCATCGAAAAATTCCTTTCAGTCGAAAATGAATTCTCCTTGAAGGACGGACTTCTTCTGAATGCCTATTTCAGTCTGAAACGGATGAGTCTCAGTGATGAAATCGCTTTTGGATTAGATAAAAGTGATGTTGTGATTGAACAGATACCGCTTGTCTATCAACAAGTGTCAGCCATTGATTTGGTAAGAGAACAAAATCAACAAAGAACAATGATCAATAAGCAAACAATGTAAGACCTACTGATAATGCCTGAAGTATACCCGCAGATTCACCGTCTTCAATTCGCTGAATGACTATACAGCGTCATGTTACGGACGTCGCCCCAAGAGTTACTTCTTTTCCACCTTCAATACCCACACATAACGATCCTTGGTTTCCTTGAAACCAGAAAAGTTCAGGTCAATACCATTGTTGGTCAGTTTCCAGGGTATGGTAAGTTTGTTTCCCAATAGTGTCACTTTTGTGCCCTTGGTAAAATTCATCTTCGTGATACCGACGTGTTCTTTCGGTAAATCAAACAGAAAGATATAGCGTGTCTTGCCGTCTTTCGATTGGGTGAAGCGGATATGGTCTCCTTCGCCGAAGGTGCTGCACATGGTTGTTCCGTAAATGGCTTCACCATGTATTTTCATCCAATCGCCTATCTCCTTCAGCCGGCTATACGCCGTATCTGATAAGGTGCCATCAGGGGCAGGTCCGATATTCAACAACAGGTTGCCACCTTTGCTCACAATATCGACCAGTTTCTCTATAAGTTCATTGGCTGGTTTATACGTATCATTCGGAACATAACTCCAGCTGTTGGCCATGGTCATACAGGTCTCCCATGGATAGGGCAATCCATTATCAGGAATATGTTGTTCAGGTGTCAGGTAATTTTGTTGTTCACCCGGCACAGCCCGGTCAACGACAATCAATTGAGGTTGTTTTTTCCTGACTTGTTTGACCAACTCAGGCATATCCAGATCCTGACTTTGAGGATTTCGTGCAAACCGCGATCCTTCATATTCTTCCGCCAATTCTTCAGTGATGTCTTTCGGTGTTTTCTTTCTCACCCAACCGCCATCAAGCCAAAGGATATCCATCTTGCCGTAATTGCTCATGAGTTCGTTCAGCTGATTGTAGGTATAGTCTTTGAACAGCTTCCATTGCTCAGGATGTTTCGCTATAGAGTAATTACAGTTGCGATCCGTTGCCGGGAATTTCTTCCACCAATAATAATCACTGTGCCAGTCGGGTTTCGAAAAGTAGGCACCCACCCAGAAATTTTTAGCGCGAAACGCATCGAACACTTCTTTGGCCACATTGCGTTTAGGGTTGGTTGAAAACGGGCATGAAGGATCGGTGATCTTATAATCGGTATATTTCGAATCGAACATACAGAATCCATCATGATGTTTGGTGGTGAAGACCACATATTTCATACCAGCATCTTTAGCGGCATCAGCCCAATCGGAAGGATTGAAGCGGGTAGGGTTGAAGGTGTTTTTCAGACCTTCATATTTTGTAACATACTCGTTGTAGGTTTCTGCCACACCCGCTTTACGGCCACCACTTGCCCAACTCAGATCTTCGGGACAAATACTCCAGCTTTCTACGATACCCCATTGGCTATAGCTACCCCAATGCATGAGAAGTCCGAATTTCAAATCCTTCCATTCGTCAATGCGACGGTTGATCGCAGGATCGGGGTCAGGGTAATATTCTTTCTCTTGTGCGCAGACAAGCATTCGGCTTGTCAGAAGGATGGTGGTCAATAGGATCAGTCGTGCGTTTATCATATTGTATCTTGTATTCATTTTTTAATCGATGGTCAGGATGGCCCTTGCCCGTATGTCTTTACTTGAACTTCCGACCATGATACGGAAGGTTCCGGGTTCGACAACCCATTTCATCTGTTCGTTTAAGGTGCGCAACACAGACGGTGTGATGCGGAATGTGATTTGTTTTTCTTCACCAATGCCTAAATGGACTCGCTGAAAACCTGCCAGTTCTTTCACCGGTTTTGCCACTGATGAAAGTTCATCACGGATATATAATTGCACCACCTCATCGCCCTCATAGTGGCCGCTGTTTTTAATCGTCAGTGAAACCTCTGACCAAGCAGGTTCCTTTGACAGATGCAGATCCGAGTATTCAAATGTTGTATAGCTTAATCCATAACCGAACGGGAACAAGGCCATGCCGCTTCCATCCAGATAATCATCACCCCGACCAGTAGGCTTGTGATTATATACCAAGGGCAATTGACCTTCGGTGATGGGTACCGTGAAAGGAAGTTTGCCTGACGCATTTACCTCACCGGATAAAATTTTAGCCACTGCTTTTCCTCCTGTTTCACCCGGGTACCAAAGTTGCATTACGGCATGCACCTTTGATAACCATGCATTCATTGTGATGGCACTGCCGCCTGAAAGTAAGACCACCACCGGTGTTCCTGTGGCTGCTATACGTTGTATCATTTCTTCTTGACGCCCAGGAAGATTGAGGTGACTGCGGTCTAGAAATTCACCCTCTTCTATGCCGGCCACGATGACGGCTACATCGCTTTGCTTAGCTAATGCCACGGCAGCGTTTATTTTTTCTTCGCTGCTATCAACACAACCTACATTCCAGATCAGTTTCAATCGGGCATTACCTGATGCTTCTTTGTATTCGATTTGTATGGGGTAGGACGTCCCTTTCTCGAAATTGAATGGCACAAGTTGTGTATCGAATGATGTTTTATCCCATGTGTCAAGTAATAGTCTACCATTGATATAAAAGCGATAGCCATCATTGCCTTCTATACCAATATGGAAGGAACCGGTTTGAGGTGATAGAAGCTGACCTTGCCAACTGCACGAAAAGAAATCGTAATTTATTGTAGGTGCGGGGGAAAAGAGTGTCCATTGGAAATTGATGACCTTATCAAGGCGACTCACCACCGGCTTGCCTTCCAATGTGATATTGTTGAAATACGCTCCACGTAATCCTTCTTGCGTCTGACCATTTTCCTGGCATGATAAATAGCGACTCTCGACTGTCTTCCATGTCTTCACCTCACGACCACAACCTGGCTCATACACGATTGTTTTTTCCTTGCCATATACTTCCTGCAATCCAGTGAGTATATTAATCTTATCATTCCCCGGTCCGCTATATCCACCCAGTCTGGCTTCAACAGCATCCACACCGATCAGGGCAATCTTCTTATATTCAGTCTTCAGAGGTAAGCAATGTGTCGTGTCATTTTTCAAGAGTACGATCGATTCTTCTGCGGCTTGTTCTGAAAGAGACCTATGTTGCAACCTATCCTTTTTATTCATTGAAGGAATCTCAATATACGGATGCTCAAACAAGCCCAATTCAAATTTAGCTCTCAGTACTCTGGCCACCGCACTGTCAACCTTGGCTTCATCAGCCTCTCCGTTCAGGAATGGTTTCTTAAACAAATCGTAACTGTCGAATCCGGTTTGGAAAATCACATCCAGTCCGTTTTCAATAGATTGCTTACCTGCATCTTCATAACCACTGGCGGTAAAGTGCAACACATTGGCACCGCCGGTTGCAGCGGCATCTGAAATAACAAACCCTTGAAAACCCCATTCATCTTTCAATTTTTTATTCAACAGCCAGTCATTGGCGCTGCATGGTCTTCCATTGAGAGAATTGTAAGCCGTCATGATACTTCGTGATCCGCCTTCTAGTACACAGGCTTTAAAAGGAATGGCGTATTTTTCGTCGAGTTCACGTTCGCTGTCATCAATAGGGTAACTGTCTCTACCACCTTCGCCATGATTGACGATAAAATGTTTCGGTGTGGTAATGATACCTTTTTTCTCAAAGGCGCTTACATAGGCAACACCCATGGCGGCACTCAGATAAGGATCCTCACCATAGGTTTCTTCGACACGTCCCCAACGCACATCTGTGGCCAGATTCACTACGGGTGATAAGATTTGCCGTATGCCTCTTTCTTTGCATTCGTCAGCAATGGCAGCGGCGACTTTATGCATGAGGCTTGTGTCCCAGGTAGCAGCCAGGGCGATCGATTGCGGAAAGGAAGTGGCGCCGTTTCTGACCAGTCCATGCAAGGCCTCATCAAATGCAATGATAGGAATGCCTAAGCGCGTCTGTTCAATAAAGTAATGTTGAATGTGATTAATCTTTTCAGCCGTTTCGATGGCATCCGATGTTGATGTGTAATCAAGCAGCTGTTCATCAGTAGCAGCCGCGATGGCATTTGCATTGACCTGAAACCCGAAGAGCCCTTCGTTGAACTGATCAGGATTTTTTCCCAGATCGCCGGCTACCATGAAGAGCTGTCTGAATTTTTCTTCGGGCGTCATTCGGTGCAATAAATCCTGCACCCGTTCTGCAATGGGTAAGGAGGCATTTTTATAGGGCAAGATAACCTGTGCCGACAGACTGATGCGCAGCAGGAGCAGACAACTACATAAACCAATGGATCGGAGCCTCTTCATCTTTAATCACCAATAAGGTGTACGATGTCATCAAATACGGCTGGCTCGCTTGGACGCTTGGCGTTGAGGTCCACGATATGGCCTTTCTTATCGATCAGCATATATCGGGGTATGGATGAAATCTTAAAGTACTTGACAATCTCACTGCCCCAGTCACCCGGTACCAGTCCGTTTCGGAATTCTGCTAATCCATTCTGTTCCAAAGCAGTTTTCCAGATCTGCTCTGTCTTGTCGATCGAGATATACAGGAAGGTGACATTCTTTAATTGCTTAGGCGAAAACTTCTTATGAAGTTCTTTCGAGTAAGGAAACTGTCCGCGACAAGGTCCGCACCAACTGGCCCAGAAATCGACATACACCACTTTCCCTTTCAGGTCAGCCAGGGTGAAATACTTTCCGTCGGTTCCCAATATCTTTACCTCGGTGCCGTCATCGCCTTCATCCGATTTTTTCGAAGCACTCTTGCCTTCACCTTTATCTTTGATACGGGTCTCGCATTTCGCTTTCAACAACTTGGTATACTCGCCTTTCTTCTCATTATCACTCAGCACGCCATACATATGCTTGGCGGTATAGGGCGACACATTGGCCACATTGTCATTGAGAAACGACGCGATGAAATAGATATTCGCTTTGCCATGAATAGATTGGTTAGCGCAGGCTATCTTGCTTTCCATGGAAATGGAATTGTCCTTGAATTTCTCAAACGCATTCAGCTTCGATGTATTATAGATGATATAGTAATAAAGGAAATTGCGGTACGATTCGCAATGCAGGGCTTCATCGTTATTCGCCAGTTCGGGTGTGATGTCCTCCAGGAAGATGGCAGGTAGCGGGGTGACGGTCAGTCCGGTATTTTCATTGGCCACAATGATGGCATAAGCCTGTAGCTGATAAAAATACTGGTAACGGATCAGGTTGCCCATATAGGAAATAAAGGCAGCAGAGAATTTTTCTTTTGCTTTGGCGCGATTGAAAAACTCAAGTTGATTTTCCCTGGCGGTATAAATACTGTTTTCAAACGGATCGGCAACGGTGCTGAGGATATGTCGTTTGATGGAATCCTTATTGAAGTCATTACCGAATCGGGTATAGAACGATTTCAGTAAGACTGTATGCGCCGATCCCTTGCCTTCCACACCGAGAGTCTTATACGATAGTTCATCGCCGATCTTCAGGGTCAGACTGTCATTAGGCTCAAGCCAGATATTGACCGATTTGTTATGATAGCTCAATTCGGCCACACAAGGATGTTCGATCGCGAATGAAAATTGGCATTTCTGATCGTTTATCGTAGACGTAAACACAGGTTCATAGTCTTTGATATGATATTGGTCGATACGGACCGAACAAGAATCAGCACCTGCCGCGGAAAACTCGCATTGTATCCTCACATTTTGTGCATAGGAGATGAAGCCTGAAAAAAGAAATAGAAGGGGGAGTAGTCTTTTAAACATCATTGGAATAATTTCTTCGCAAACCTATGATATTAATTTCATTTTAGTTAGGGCTAATGGGATAACTGGAGGCTGGGGCTGATAGGGTTCTTTGATTGCCGCAGGAATCTCGTCAAATGTTAATTCCTCTCACCTTTCATCAAACTGTCGGACGCAGCTGAAAGGAATTGGATATACAATTTGGCCTTATCATGCGCATTTGAGAATAATGATCATTGAAAATACCTCAGATTGCAGAGCCCGTTCGGATGATAATACCACGTGGAGCATTTCGTAGTAGAGACTGCGGGGCGAAAACGTGCATGTATACAAGCAGAGATGGCCTTAGCCGGCATTAAATGATCAAGATTATGGGGCTATCCATGATGGCATTGGGCGGATAGGTGGTTGTTATTAGAGAATAAACGATTGTTTTTACTCGACTGATGATTGCGTTTATTGAATAAACGATTGTTTTTACCCGACTGATGATTGCGTTTATTGAATAAACGATTGTTTTTACCCGACTGATGATTGTTACAGTCACACTGATGATTGTTTCTAAGCGACTGTAACAATCGTTTATTCAATAGATGATTGTTTTTAGACACCCGATGATAGGGCCAATTTTGATGAATTCTACATCGGCATACAGCAAAAAGGTTTGGGAAAAGTCGCTCTGAAAGTAGATAAACTGCATCAAGGTATTGCCATCCGAATTTGTTGTTGTGATGACGTTAGGTCAATGGAAATACTACTATATTAAATGGTCAATTTGTGACGGATTATTTGTCAAGGTATATAGGCAAACACAATCATCTCGCACCTTCAATCAACCTGTCAGAATCTGCGGAAAAAGAAACCTATCGTATTTATTTCATTTTCCGTGTGTCTATCGGGATAAACACAAGATAAGCCAACATCAATCAACACCCCAAAGACTATTCAATGATAATCCCGCTGATTCGTTTATTTTTACATTCCTATTTAAAGTTGCATCATGAAACGATTTTTATTCATCCTTGGTCTTTTATGTATCTCTGTCTGTTCTGTAAACGCACAGATCCTTCAAAAACCTTCTGCCTATTCCATCAGTCACTCCCCGCTATGGGCGCAAAAGATGTATGGTGTACATCCGAATGTGTATGAAGTGGATCGCCTCTTCAGCGCATGGCGAAAGAAGAATCCTGATACCAAAAACTATCATACCCAATATTACAAACGTTGGAAGATAAGCCTGGGTGGTAATATCGATGAGCAGGGCTATATCCTTGAGAAAGATATACAAAGTGTCATTGAAGAAAATGAACGCTTCAAAGAGAAAGTAAAAAAAAAATATAGAAGTTCATGGAGCCTTGTAGGGCCGCTGCAATCGTATAACAACAATAATAATGATTTTGCACGCGAGCAAGCTAATGTGTACAGTGTTGACCGTAGCGTTTCCAATCCTGCTATCATGTTTTGCGGTACAGAAACCGGTATGGTGTTTAAAAGCACGGACACCGGAAATACATGGGTCGACATGGGCAAGAACTACGACTTCAACGGGGGCGTGTCTGCGGTGGAGATCGATCCGACGAATCCCAACAATGTGCTCATAGGTAGCGGAGGCAGTATATACCGAAGTAACAACGCAGGTCTTACCTGGACGCTCAGTCTGGCCTTGTCGAATCTGAATGTATGTGAAATTCTCATCATGCCCAATAATCCTACGGTTGTGTATGCCGCATGCCAACAAGGGCTGTATAAAAGCACCAATGCAGGTGTCAGCTTTACACAAGTATACGCTCAAAGCTGTTGGGATATCAAAGCCAATCCTCTAAACGCAAATACCTTGTTTCTCATTAAAGATAATCCCACACTCAAGATTGCCGAGTTCTACAAATCCATCAATGGTGGCAGCACTTGGAACCTCATGAGTAATGGTTGGTATTTTTCAAATGATGTCGATCGTAATGATGGCGGTGCCAGAATAGCGGTCACACAGGCCGATACCAACCGCGTGTATGCCTACCTGATCGGTGAAGCCAAGGCGAATGATAATGGCTATATCGGACTATACCGGAGCAATGATGGAGGCAATACCTGGATACTTCCGAATGGTCCCGATGGAGGCCCTTATACCGCCACGCATCAAAACCTCGCCATCGGTAGCGTGTCATGGCAATATTGGCAAGGGTATTACAATTGCGCCATCATGGCGTCGAATACTAATCCGGATCAGATACTGATCGGTGGATTGAACCTTTGGAAAAGCGATGATGGTGGTCTAACCTTTTCTACCCTCGCAGGATATGCTGCCACAAATGGTTTTGATATCCATGTAGACATGCAGGATTTTAGAGCGACAGGCAATGAGTATTGGATTACGACCGATGGGGGTATTTTTAAATCGACTGATTTTTTTGCCACCGAACCTCTCAAAAAGAACAATGGTATCTATGCCTGCGATTACTGGGGATTTGGAAGTGGTTGGAATGAGGATGTGCTGGTAGGAGGACTTTATCATAACGGCAATATGGCTTATCACGAAAATTACGGACCCGGTAAATTCCTCAATCTAGGTGGCGGCGAAGCATCAACAGGTTATGTCAATCCCGGTATCAATAAGAGAGTGTATTGTTCTGATATCGGCAGTCGCATCCTGCCAACTGCTATCGGTGGTATCATGACAGGCGCTTCGTTTTCTATGCATCCCAATGAAAGTTATGGTCAGGCCGAAAGCAG
>CAIQUX010000102.1 GCA_903875055.1 uncultured Bacteroidota bacterium | reverse complement strand
AGAAATCGTTGGAAGCAGAAGTGATGAAAAAGGTGAAAAATTTTCCGATGAAATAAATCTTGATGAAATTAATCTTATTGGTCTTTGAATATTGACACTTTATTTTCACCATCGCTTGTTCGAATACCTCTGTACATGCCGGCGCTGTTGAAACAAAGATCATAATTGCCTTTTGCATCGATGGCAATCAATCCGCCTTCGCCTCCGAGTTTGACCAATTTTTCTTTGACTACTACATGGCACGCTTCTTTCAGACTTAGACCTTTATACTCCATCAGACAAGAAACATCATACGCAACTACAGCGCGTAGAAAATACTCGCCATGTCCTGTACAACTAATGGCACAAGTTGCATCATTTGCATAGGTTCCGGATCCAGGAATCGGACTGTCACCAATCCTGCCATAACGTTTGTTGGTCATACCGCCAGTGGAAGTGCCTGCTGCCAAATGCCCATGCATATCAAGAGCAACGGCTCCAACAGTACCGAATTTCTTCTCTTCATGAGGCATACCTTTCAAATTATCCTCCATATGATCAAGCTGATAATAATCGCTATCCCTGATCTCAATCCATTGGTCATATCGATATTTTGTAAAGAAATATTCATCCGGAGCTTGTTCAATACCACGATTCAACGCAAATTCTTTTGCCCCATTTCCACTTAATAATACATGGCCTGAATGTTCCATGATCTCCTTCGCTAACACAATCGGGTTTTTAATGTTTCGTACGCCTGCGACAGCACCTGCATTAAGGTTGCTGCCATCCATGATACACGCGTCCATTTCATTAATACCTTTTTTTGTGAACACAGATCCACGTCCCGCATTGAACAATTCATTGTCTTCAAGCGAACGGATGGCTGCAATCACGGCATCCATCGAAGTCCCGCTCTTTTCCAATACAGCATAACCTGCGTTCAGCGCATCCTGCAGACCATCATTGTATTTTTGTTCTAATTCAGTTGTCAGCATTGACTTTAAAATAGTACCAGCTCCTCCATGTATGGCTAAGGTTATTTTTGACATATTATTTTCAGATTGGTCACAAATGTAATTCATAGAATCGCAGGATTACAATTCTAAATGCAGAAATTAGGAGCTTACGGACATGATAATTACTGTTAGCCTGACTTTGTACATAATAACATCGGTCTCTTCGACCTTGTAGTTGAGGTCTCACGTGGTGTATTTCATTTTTTAATTCCTATGAACTACATTTGCACCCATTCTTAGAAAATTAAACGAAATACTCAAATGGCTAAAATAGTAGTTAACAATCCTGTGGTAGAAATTGACGGTGATGAAATGACCCGTATTATCTGGAAATTTATAAAAGAAAAATTAATTCTGCCTTATCTTGAGGTGCCCATTCAGTATTTCGATTTAGGTATAGAAAGCCGTGACGCCACGAATGATCAAATTACTATCGATTGCGCGAATGCCATCAAAGCTTGTGGAGTTGGTATCAAATGTGCTACCATAACTCCTGATGAAGAGCGTGTTAAAGAATTTGGTCTGAAACAGATGTGGAAATCACCAAACGGTACGATTCGTAATATTCTCGACGGGACTGTTTTTCGTGAACCTATCGTAATGAAGAATGTGCCTCGTCTGGTCACCAATTGGACGGCACCGATCATCGTTGGTCGTCATGCATTTGGAGATCAATATCGCGCTACTGATACTGTTATCAAAGGGAAAGGAAAATTAACTATGACATTCACACCTGAAGATGGCGGAGATGCTCAAACATTTGAGGTGTACAATTATAAAGGCGACGGCGTAGCCATGTGCATGTATAATACTGACGAAAGTATTATCGGTTTCGCCCATAGTTGTTTCAATATGGCCTTAAGTAAAAAATGGCCGCTTTATCTGTCAACAAAAAATACGATTCTTAAAAAATATGATGGCCGCTTCAAGGATATCTTTCAGGATATCTATGAAAGGGAATTCAAAGCCAAATTCGAAGAAGCCGGTATCACCTATGAGCATCGCCTGATTGACGATATGGTGGCGTCTGCCTTGAAATGGAACGGTAATTTTGTATGGGCTTGTAAAAATTATGATGGTGACGTGCAAAGTGATACGGTAGCACAAGGTTTCGGAAGCTTAGGTTTGATGACTTCTGTTTTAATCACACCGGATGGCAATACAATGGAAGCTGAAGCAGCTCACGGGACCGTAACCCGACATTACCGCGACCACCAGGCAGGTAAGCCTACCAGTACCAATCCGATTGCTTCGATTTTTGCCTGGACCCGTGGATTGGCATTCAGAGGGAAATTGGATAATAATCAGCCATTGATTGATTTTTGTAATCATCTGGAAGCGGTCTGTATTGAGACGGTTGAAGGCGGTGTTATGACCAAGGATTTAGCCGTTTGTATCCATGGCAATAAAGTTACTTTAGGTGAACATTATGTCAACACAGAGTCATTCCTTGATGCTTTGGATGCTAATTTGCGAAAGAAAATGGAGGCGTAATTCACACTTGAACTATTTAGTGGACTTCCCGTAGGCGGAGCTTTATTTACATTATGCTTAAAATCAGCATAAAGAAAATCTTTGGTGATGACCTCTTTGGGTGTCGATTTCCTGATTGGAGTAAAATAAGAAACCTCTGACTCTTTCACATGATAGGATTTGCCGTGGATATTGGCTTTTGATAGTTTCTTTTTCATAATCTGTCTTTTGTCGCATAGATGTATGACGTTTGTCTTAGTCAATCTATAATCACCCTTCTCTTTTCTTCACCATGGTCAAAATCGTAGCAATGCCCACCAGTGGTTCTTCTGTTTCATCCAACATCTCAACCAGCCATTTGACAATGCCTTTTGGTATATCATTCTCATCACGTCGTTCCTGTTCGATTTTTTCATTACAGGTGAAACGCACCTGAATAGATGTCCCGGGATAAACCGGTTTTGTAAACCTGAGTTCATCGATACCATAATTGAGTAGAACAGGATTGATATCATAACTATCTACAAATAGTCCGGCTGCCGCGCTCATGATGAAATAGCCATGAGCCACCTGATGCGTGAACATTGTGCCTTCAAAATTGGTGTCTTTCATATGGGCATAAAAATGATCACCGCTGAGGTCTGCAAATTTGTCTATATCGTCACTGGTAATCAATCTCTTATCCGTCATGATTTGGTCACCGACAGCCAACTCCTCAAAATGTTTTGTAAACGGATGCACTTCTGTGATAATACCTTTTGCTCCTTGCTGATATTGATTGGTAATGGCAGTAATCATCGTAGGACTGCCCTGGATCGCAGTTCGTTGCATATAATGTAACACACCTCTCATACCGCCCATTTCTTCTCCTCCTCCGGCGCGGCCCGGGCCTCCATGGACCAGCATAGGCATAGGCGATCCGTGACCTGTACTTTCTTTGGCGCAATCATTATTGAGAACAAGAATTCGACCATGCATGGTCGCTGCATTCAAAACAAATTCCTTTGCCACTCTTGTATCCGCTGTTGTGATACTGGATACCAATGAGCCTTTACCCATTTTCGCCAGTTCGATCGCATCATCGAATGTTTCGTAAGGCAGTAGGGTCGATACAGGGCCGAACGCCTCAATGCTATGGCAATCAAGATTTTTAAAAGGCTGATCGTTATAAAATACAATCGGACTCATAAAGGCCCCTTTTTCTTTATCTGCTCCTTTGATGTCAAAATGCTCTAAATCTCCGATCACAATCTCCTGCGTTTTCATCAGTTGTTTTACCCTATCGATGACATCATTTCGTTGACCTAGTCCTGCCAAAGGCCCCATTCGTACACCTTCAACCGAAGGGTCGCCAATGGTCGTTGACAGAATTCGTTTACCCAAGGCAATTTTAACATCCTCAACACGGCCACTTGGTACGATGATTCTTCGTATGGCAGTACATTTCTGTCCGGCTTTGGTTGTTATTTCACGCGCCACTTCTTTAATGAAAAGATCAAATTCAGGCATATCGGGTGTAACATCGTTTCCGAGTACACTGCAATTTAATGAATCAGCTTCCATGGTGAACGGAACTGCTTCTTCAAGTAAACGGGGATGTGATTTTAATTTTTTGCCAGTGTCTGCACTTCCAGTAAAAGTAACCACATCCTGATTTTGAACATGATCTAGAATTCCTCTGGCGCTTCCGCAAATCAATTGCAATGCTCCTTCAGGCAAGATACCCGATGCGATGATTTCTTTAAAGACGACTTCAGTCAGGTAGGAAGTCAGGGTAGCAGGTTTAACGATGGCTGGTACACCGGCTAGCAAATTCACGGCGATCTTTTCAAGCATTCCCCATACGGGAAAATTAAAGGCATTGATATGAATAGCAACTCCTTCTAATGGCACCAAAATATGATGGCCTATGAAGGTATTATTCTTCGATAATCTGGCTACGCTTCCTTCGACATAAAAACTCTCATCAGGAAATTGACGACGCAGACTAGCATATGTAAAAAGATTTCCAATTCCGCCTTCTATATCTACCCAAGAGTCGATACGGGTTGCACCGGTTAAGGCACTGATCTTATAGAAATCTTCCTTCTTGGTCATAAGATGCATGGCCAATGCTTTGAGCATACGTCCCCGCTGCTGAAAGGTCATTTTTCGAAGATTCTTATTGCCTACTTTTCGCCCATATTTCATCATGGCATCAAAGTCAAGACCTTCCGATCCTGCTGTATAAATTGCATCACCGGTAATGGCGTTATACAACGTTTCTGTAGAAGATGAGGCAGTGTACCATTTGCCTTCAGCGAAGTTTTCTAGAGCAATCAATGACATAAAATAAATTTCGCCAAAGATAGGTGGAAAGAACAAATTAAGAAGTAATCGCCCCGACCATTTCTAACACATCTATGAGGTTTTGCCTTCATACTTCTTTCTTCTGAAAAAGAAATAGGAACTGGCAAAAACCAGGATAATTAGAATCGGTAAAACAATATTGAAAAGTTGCCATTGCACCCTTTCCTTTTTTATCTTGGCTATATCTAACAGGCGTAATTTGACATCCTTGTTCCTCGCTTCCAGTAACCCGAAATTATCCGTAAGATATTCAATCGAATTCAAGATGAAACCTTTGTTAGCAAACAACTGATCAGTATACTTGTAATAGCCGCATTCCATAGGCCCTCTGGTTTGTGAAAAATCATTTTGAAAAACATTTCCATCCGACACTACAATCATGCTGCCGGCTTTCTCGCTCTCACTAAGGAATTTTTTATGAAGTGAATCTCTGTATATTTCCATGAATTTCGGATCGAGCCGGTTCGTATAAATAGATCCGAATTTTCCCTCCAGAAGTACTGCCATCGGAATGTTTTTTTCTTTGAACATCTCGGGCTTAGGCTGGAATTGCAAACTGGAAAGACTGACTCTAACCGGTGCAGGTACCCGACGGCTCCGATTAGAAGAAGTCAATAGAATTGTTTTCTTCACTTCAGGATTTGCAATGGTGTCAATGCTGTTGGCAAACATGAACATGACAGCGTCCATGTTATTGACAATTGGGTGCTTGGAGCTGGAAATGCTGTATGGAAAATACGGAAACGGTAATAAGCGGATGTCCGGATTTTTATCATCTATCATACCTACCGTCAAAGCAAGCGGATTGACTTGTTGGTAATCTTCAATGAAATCAGGATTGATACGTACTCCATAATTGAATAGCATGTCTTCAAGATTTAATCCATAATCCAACGCCAGTCCTGCACTGCTTGACTTCAAAGAGTCCATATCAAATTGAAGCTGATCAATCATCCACAACATATGACCGCCATGTGTCACATACTGATCAATTTTAAATTTTACCTTGTCATCAAATGCCATGGTTGGCCGACATACGATGGCCGCGCTGT
>CAIQUX010000101.1 GCA_903875055.1 uncultured Bacteroidota bacterium | reverse complement strand
TCTCTCTTTTTTGCTCACACCGCTGTAGACAAGTGGTAATGCCACATTTTCAAGAGCACTTAATCGAGGTAGCAAATTGAATTGCTGAAACACAAACCCGATTTCCTTATTGCGGATTTCAGCCAACTCATTTTCTTTGATCGTGCTGACGTTATGATTGTTGAGGATATACTTGCCGGCGGTAGGTGTGTCGAGACAACCAAGGATATTCATTAGTGTCGATTTTCCTGAACCGGAAGGTCCCATCAAGGCTACATACTCATTTCGGTTAATGGACAAATTCAATCCCCTGAGTACTGGAATAACCTGTTTCCCAAGGTTGTAATGTTTGTAAAGGTTCTCTATTCGTATTATTTCGTCCATAAATTTATCTGAGTGTAAAATTAGTATATTTGTCCACCATGATAACAGATATTCTTTATTATTTTAGACATATAACAGCCATAGAGACACTCGATCTGGTCATCGTGTTTTTGCTTGTCTTCCAGTTGTTCAGAGCCTTGCGTGGAAGTATCGCGTTCAATATTTTTATCGGTACGCTGGTCATCTATATACTATGGCTGGTGGTGAACAAATTACGCATGCCTTTTATGAGCGAAATACTCGACCGTCTTGTGAGTATAGGCCTTATCGGACTCATTGTAGTTTTTCAACCTGAGATTCGTAAATTTCTGATCACATTGGGTCGACGATCTCCTTTAGGTAAAAACGGTTTTGTGAGCCGCTTATTCCAATCCAATTCATTGAATAAATACATCGTCGAGGAAGAAGTGATACAAGAGATCGGTGAAGCCCTGGATTATCTGCAGGATAAGAGACTAGGCGCTATCCTTGTGATTGCCCGTTCTGACCGTTTTGAATTCGATACCAATACCGGTAAGATGATTAATGGAATCGTGAGTTCGAAACTGATTGAAAGCATCTTTTCCAAATCGAGTCCTTTGCATGACGGGGCGGTATTGATCGATAAGGATAATCTTATTGCAGCCGGTGTGGTACTTCCTATCAGTGACAATTCCGATCTGCCATCCAATATCGGTCTCCGACATCGCGCCGGTGTTGGTGCTTCCGAACACAGCGATGTGTTGGTCATCATTCTGTCAGAAGAGACAGGTAAATTCTCTGTCACTAAAAGCGGTAATCTCTATCAGGATGTACGTCTCGAAGATATCAAGAAAGAGATGTACGATGCCATGGTATCGTAAGGAGTTGAAATAATCTGGAAGGGGAATTATTCCCAAGGTTTATGTCTCTAGAAACCTCGATGTTATAAGTGAAGAAGATTTGTGAGCACACATCACTCGGATTTAAGTAAACGAACTGGTTCGGAGAACCAATTTCATCTGTAGTTCGACATGCCGCATAGCCGAATAGCGAAATTTTATTTAGCGGCCTAAAATTGCAAAAATAAATATTAGAACAAAAAATGGAACTGGCGTTGAAAAAACAAATGCTATTTTATCATTTCTTGATTCTAATCTAATTTTTTTCTTCTTAAATAAAACTCCCAGAATAATTGCACCAGATATCCAAAATATGGGGAAGGTCCCTACATACGCTAACGATGAACTTGGGTCCTTCTCCATATCATAAATAAAATAAATCGTTATCGCATTATATATTAAGGCGTACCAGAAAAGAATTGTATTTGGTTCTTTATCTTTTGTCGTTTCTTTCATAGAATATTGATGTTAATTTAGGCGTAGTGCTTGACGCTAACGGTTCGCAGGCTGGCGTGCGGTGCGGATCCAAAGATAATCAGTTTAAAATATTTCCTTATGATCATTTCTTTCCTCTGATTGAAAAGCTACACCGCCGCCATTGCGCAATTGCCACGTGTGTGTGCCCTGAATGGTAAATATAGTTCTTTGATTATTTTATTAGAGAAGCCAGAGAGTGAAAGTCTCTTATGCGCGGAGTAACGCCCCGAAGCATTAGCAAGTCGCAAGGGTGGTACGAGTAATTGTACATCTGAAGTAAGCGAGACTGCAAAGGTTTGCCCTGACGAACAGAAACTGTATATGAGGCATGTAAAGGAGGATGAGTAAGCACACCATTATAAAGTCCTAAATCGAAAAACCGATACATGTAGATGCAGCAGGCGTAGACTGAAGGCTATTTATCTTACCGGGGGAGACCCTACCTGTTGAAAAATGGGAGGGAGTCAGCAGAGGTCATATTTACGGATTGTCGTTCGAAAGTTCCCGAAGGGCTTTCGAATGTTTCAATCGTAATGCCGCCATAACAACTGTTTAGGCCTATGAAAAGGGTCTATTACAGATGTATAAGCGGTAGTAGTATGTGCAACGAGCCATCAAATTAAAAGAAACGGTGGAGGTCTCACACATACGAAGGACCGAACGTTAAGTAGTTCCCAATTCGTATACGATGCCACCTTGATGCAAATCACGGACAAGCGTATACTTAAACGAGGAACAGGAACATGTAAAACCAAGGAGTATGATTGAACATGTATTGAGCAAAAAGAATATGCGAATCGCATATCAACAGGTGCTACGGAACAAAGGTTCCGCTGGCGTCGATGGTATGCGTGTACATGAGTTATATGCGTATGCGTCAACGCATCGTGAGAACGTATGTGCCAATATTCTTCAAGGTCATTATCTGCCTCAGGCTATCCTTGGCGTTTCGATTCCGAAAGGGAACGGGAAGACCCGTCTCTTAGGTATTCCCACGGTAGTAGACCGCTGGCTGCAACAGAGTGTGGCGCAAGTCATCATGCCGCTGTTTGAGACCGAATTCAAAGCGCATAGCTACGGATTCCGTCCAAACAAGAATGCACATCAATGTGTGCAACAATCTCAGTCGTATATCCATGAAGGGTATCAGCATATTGTTGATATAGACCTGAAGAACTTCTTCGATGAAGTAGACCATGGTATACTATTGTCATTATTGTATCGCAAAGTGCAATGCACTGCCACGTTGCGCCTGATACGAAAATGGTTGCGTGCGCCCATCCTGATAGATGGCGTGCTGACCAAACGCCGTAAGGGTGTACCGCAGGGCAGTCCTTTAAGTCCTTTGTTGTCTAATATCATGTTGCATGAACTGGACAAACACATGGAGCAGGAAGGATTGCGTTATGTGCGTTATGCAGATGACTTCAGTATTTATTGCCGTAGAAACCACGAAGCCCGCAAGACAGGGAACGCAATATTTCTTTTTCTAAAGAACAAGTTGCGCCTGCCTATCAATCGTGAGAAGAGCGGTATTCGCAAACCCGTACACTTTGAGATATTAGGATACCGATTCACACCTGTCTTTGAGAAAGGAGCGAAGGGAAAGTACCAGTTAATTGTGAGCGATAAGGGTTGGAAGCGATTGAAGGAGAACCTGAAATCGTTGACCCGTAAAACCGCACCGCAAAGTCTGAAGGTACGAGTATCCAAGTTGAAAGAAGTTCAACGTGGTTGGCTGAATTATTACCGCATGGCTAATGTGCATGACAAAATCAGGGAGGTGGACGGATGGATACGTAACCGACTTCGCTACTGTATATGGCACGACTGGAAAAAGCGAGAACGGAGACGTAAGAATCTGATTCGCTTAGGCGTTCCATACAAACAGGCAGCAGGTTGGAGCCGAACACGAAAAGGGGGTTGGGCTGTTGCTCAATCTCCCATTCTTACAACGACCATCACCTTAGCACGATTAGCTAAACGCGGTTATGAATCTATGCTGGGTTATTACCTGAAAACGTTTCCAGAAAAGAATCGGAAAGTATTTCTATTATTTAACGAACCGCCGTATACGTGAACCGTACGTACGGTGGTGTGAGAGGCGCACCCCATCAGTGAAGACTGGTGGGGCCGTCTACTCGATTA
>CAIQUX010000100.1 GCA_903875055.1 uncultured Bacteroidota bacterium | reverse complement strand
ATGGATCGAACGTTACCTGAGCAATTATCCGGGTACCGTCATCATCGTTTCGCATGACCGTTATTTCTTGGATCGTATGGTGGACAAGATTGTCGAGATTTCGCAACAGACCCTGAATCATTATTCGGGCGATTACGCCTATTACGAACAGGAAAAGGAAATCCGTACTGAGATGCAACAACGTGAGTACGAAAATCAACAGGATTTCATCAATCAGCAAGAACGTTTCATCGAACGTTTTAAAGCCAAAGCGTCCAAGGCCAAACAAGCACAAAGTCTCGTGAAGAAATTGGATCGTCTTGATCGTATCGAAGCACCGATCATTGAAACTTCTAAATTAAAGATACGTTTTGAAGTGGGTCGTCAACCCGGAAAGACTCTCACAACGTTTGAAGGCGTGTCGAAACGGTATGGTGATATAAAAATTCTTGATCATGCCAGTGCAGAAGTCAACAGAGGCGATAAGGTGGCCCTGATAGGTGCCAATGGGAAAGGTAAATCGACGGTGCTGCGTTTATTGTCAACTACCGAACAGGGTGAAGGTGTCATCACACCGGGTCACAATGCCGACATATCGTTTTATGCCCAGCATCAGCTCGAAGCCTTGTCGATGGATAATGATATCCTTGATGAGTTGAAATTGTGCGGCAGCGGAAAGACCGAACAGGAACTTCGTGAATTATTGGGATGCTTTCTGTTCAGAGGCGATGATATCTATAAGAAGATACGCATCCTGTCAGGAGGTGAAAAAGCCCGTGTGGCCCTGGCAAAAACCATCCTTGGAAAAGGAAATTATTTGTTGCTCGATGAGCCTACCAATCACCTTGACATCAGTTCGGTGAATATGCTTATCAATGCATTGAAAGTGTATGATGGTACTTATGTGGTGGTATCGCATGACCGTTATTTCATCCAGAATACAGCCAATAAGATATGGGAAATCGAAGATGGAAAAATCAAACAGTTCGACGGCACCTATGCCGAATGGGAAGAATACAAGAAGCGCCGCGAGAAAGAAGCGCAGGCAAATAAGGCTAAGAACAAAGGTCAGGAAACGGTCGTTGAAGCGCCTGTGGAAAAGAAACCTGAACCCGTGGTCGTTAAGACAGAAACCAAGGAAGCTCCGAAAGTGGTGACCAGTGAATTCAAGGAAAAACAGAAAGAGGAAAAACGTCTTCGAAATAAGTTTACCAAACTCGAAGAGGAGATCGCTGTCCTGAATACCGAAAAACAAAAATTTGAATCCATGCTGGCCGATCCGGAGATATACTCCAATAAAAGCCAGTTTCAGACAACAGAGAATAATTACAAATCTGTCGTTTTAAAAATTGAATTATTACAACCCGAATATGAATCACTTTTTGAACAACTCATGCAATATGAATCGTAAGCATATCGTTTATGCCGCCCTGATTTTCATCATCGGCTTCGCCTCCGCAGCGCAGGCGCAAAAGAAAAACTTCACGATGGCCGAAGCCGTGAACGGCATGTCGTCAAAATTGGCAATCTCGAATCTGAAACAATTGCAATGGACCGGCAGCAGTGATTATTATTCCTATGTGGTGAACAACGATACAGAAAAGAAAGTTTGGGTCGTCAATCCTGAGAATTTTATTCCGAAAGAACTGACTAATCTCGATCAAATCAATAAGGCACTCGATAAGAAAGGTGTGAAAAAACTTGCCGCGATTCCTTCGTTATCATTCTTGAACAATAACACTTTTTATTTCACTACTGACAATAAGGTGGTTGAATGTAACGTGACGGATGAGAAATTGAAAATCACGAATCTCACCAACTTGCCCGACGATGCCGATCCTACTTCCATCGACATCAGCACGATGAATCTGGCGTATCTGTCAAACAATAACCTCTTCGTGACTATAAATCATGAGAAGGCTCTGCAGATTACCAAAGATGGAAGCAAGGATATCGTCTATGGCAAAGCGGTTCATCGTGATGAATTCGGTATCGATCGTGGGCTGTTTTGGTCACCTTCAGGTAACTATCTTGCTTTCTATCGAATGGATCAGAGCATGGTCGAAGATTATCCTGTCGTCAACTGGGATAGTGTACCGGCCACCGTGAAGTTTATCAAGTACCCGTTTGCAGGACGCACTTCTCATCAGGTTACCCTGGGTGTGTATGATACGAAAACCGGATACACTATTTATCTGAAAACAGGCGAACCAAAAGACCAATATCTGACCACCGTGACGTGGAGCCCTGATGAAAAATATATCTATGTCTCTTTGCTCAACCGCGATCAGAATCATCTTTGGATGAATCGATATGATGCCCATACCGGCGAACTTGTCAAGACCTTGTTCGAAGAGAAGAATGATAAATATGTAGAACCTCAACATCCTTTATACTTTCCCACCGAAGATCCGAATCGATTTATCTGGTGGAGCCAACGTGACGGGTATATGCATTTGTATCTGTATTTGAATGACAAGGAAGCAGGTCAGTTGACATCAGGCAATTGGGTGGTCAATGAGATTTTAGGCTACAATAAAAAAGCCAACGAGATCGTCTTCACCTCCAGCAAGGAAAGCCCTATGCAGAAGAATGTCTATGGCGTGAAGCTCGATACAAAAGAGATGCGCCGTTTTTCAACATCCTTTGCCACACATACGGCCCAGCTGAGTAATTCAGGTGTGTGGTTGATCGATAATTTTACCCGTCGTGATATTCCTCGCGCGATCGATGTGTGTAATCTGTATACCAAGGATGATAAACGAATATTGACTTCAGCTAATACCCTGACCGATTATAATACGGCCCGCACTGAACAGATTAATCTGCATGCCGATGATGGCACCGTGCTGTATGGCAAATTGATTTATCCGACTGATTTCGACTCGACAAAAAAATATCCAACGATTGTTTATCTCTACAACGGTCCTCATGTGCAACTGAATAAGGAGACATTTCCTTTCAGCGGCAACCTTTGGTACGACTATATGGCACAGCATGGTTATATCATGTTTGTCATGGATGGCCGTGGTAGCGGCAATCGTGGTTTCGGATTCGAAAGCGTTACGCATCGTCAGCTCGGAACCGTTGAAATGGATGACCAGCTAGTGGGTGTCAAATTCCTGAAAGCACTTCCTTTTGTCGATACCAATCGCATGGGCGTGCATGGATGGAGCTTCGGTGGTTTCATGACCACCTCGCTGATGTTGCGTCATCCGGGTATTTTTAAATGCGCCGTTGCTGGTGGTCCGGTGATGGACTGGAGTATGTATGAAGTAATGTATACAGAAAGATATATGGACACGCCTCAGCAAAACCCTGAAGGATATAAGACCAATGTCTTGCTCGATAAGGTAAAGAATCTACAGGGAAAATTGTTAGTCATACATGGTGCCAGCGATGATACTGTTGTATGGGAGCAAAGCATGAAGTTCATCAAGAAATCGGTGGACGAGGGTGTGCAGATCGATTACTTTGTGTATCCGGGTCACCCGCATAATGTGCGTGGAAAAGACCGTGTGCATCTCATGCAGAAGATCACTGATTATTTTGATGCAAACCTGAAGTAAGTTTCCATGATTATCCGTAAATCTGCACCAGTGCAGACTAAGAAGTTGTGAGAACGGCAATAATCAATCATCGAATGTCAAGTGCTTGAAGAATCGTCGATTGTACTTGTAGGTATTTTCATTCAGCTAGTTTTGCATCTACTCATTCTTGACATGATGGGGCATCCCCTTGATTTTCTTTTTCGCCTTACTAATTGTTAGATGTACCCATGGAAAGGATTCAAATACCTGTTACTTAGGACTTGCTGAAAAAGTCTGAAGTGCATCAGGTACGAGCCGGCAAAACGAAGCTGTATTGATATACTGCGAGTTGCAGCCGGCGAAGTAGATGGTGTGCTTCAGACTAACGAAATTGTGGAAGGTTT
>CAIQUX010000099.1 GCA_903875055.1 uncultured Bacteroidota bacterium | reverse complement strand
GTGCCGTTGTTCCTGTACCATTATAATGATAACCTGTATAAGTGGCTGTTGTTACAGTAGCTCCCGTTAATCCTGTTAAATCAAATTTTGCCCAAGAAATAGATCCGGCAATAGCCATACGAAGAAACCCGCTAAGCTTTCCTCCAGTCGGGCTTGTCATCCTTCCGGTGGCTAGTGAAGTATTAGCCGGATAAAAATTAATAGTCGGGTCAAGACGAACTGGAAAATTTCTGCTAGTATTTTTCAACCAGTCAAGCGCGAATTTTGTATAAAGAGTTATCTCATTACCGTTTCTTGTCATACTTAAGGTTCCATCTGTCATGCGGTCAGCATCTTGCTCATATAACTTGGTTGCTGATTCTTTCTCGAAAGCCATTGGAGTTGGTAAATTTGCCAGCCACTCAGTGCCTCTATAAATATCATAGCCATTATCCGATGCGGTTATTGTCCAGTCTGAAGGGATAGTTACTTTCTCCCTGATGACTAAAAACTTAGCATTCGACGGTAAGGCATTCAGACATTGGTTATTTTGTAGTTCGATATCAAACTTTCGACCGTCATTTTGTTGCACATAGTTTGCAGAGACATTAGGAAATACGTTTGAATAAGAAACAGCAGAGTTTTCGACCTGAATAATTGGCGAAGAGCCTGTTTGATATTGATAGACCATATTGCCGTTCTGGTCGGTGGCGTAGAGGCCATCGATCTTTTCAGACATCTCACCCTCTTTTATGCGGGTGTATAATGAACCGCTGATTGGGTTTTGAGGATAATAGGTCACGAAACTATTCTCTCCGTTATAATAAGGGTTGGAAGAATGAGTTCCGGTATTATTAGAAAGGACCTTCGTATCAATCTCCTTCCAACCGTTTGCTGTGGAATAGTGCAAGGAACCCGTTGAACTGTACATTCTAGACTGCCCGTTGGTTGTTTCAAAATGCTTGGTAAAACGGCTTCGTTTGCCAATAATTTCGTCTTTCAGGCCTGCCTTTTCTCCGTCGCTCCAGGGATACGGGCTCACCGCTTGGGCGTTTGATCTTCCATGAGAATTCGCGTTAAAGCTAACGCAAAGAAAACCCAGCGCAAATAGGAGCGATAATTTTGTCATTGAGATGTAGTTCTTGATCATAATGTAAAATTTTTAACTGATGTCAAAAGGTGTGAAGATGCTGCTCCTTCTGGCCCCTAACGGCTAAGCAATACACCACACGCCCTTTGGGCAATGTTTAATGAAGCCTAAAATTAGCATTATCTTAATGTATTTTCCAAGAAATTTTCTGAAAGATTGTTTTTCGGATTCAAAATCATAGATCACACTCTTTAATGACCTCGTTTCGGGTTTGAAATTTTATGGCTCTTCTATAAAATAGCGTCTTTTTTACCCCCTTCGTTTTCCCATCTATACAGGATTTTCCCTGCTGAATAAAAATAATGCTCGTCTGATAAAAACCGCTTGCGGGGTTCAAAAAGGGCCGATAGCTTTGTTGTGAAAGTCTTATTTTTTAAACAATTTAAAACAAAAAAATCATGGGAAACATGACAGAAAACAGGTTGAACACAACCATCATTGCGGCCGACATGACCATCATCAACAGCAGCATTGCCGCCATTGCCGCCAAATTGCCGACCGGCAGTCTCGACGAAAACCAACGCGATACGATGTTGGGTATGGATGTCGAAAACAAAGTCTTCGCCGAAGACGCCATGAATGAGATCGGCATTTCGGGTACGGGCATCATCCCGCCCTTCATCAATGCCACCTTCATGCAAAACGACCTCACCTTGTTTGAGCAGCTCGATGTGATTGAAGCCGCTTTGCTCAATCTGCTGCAAAAAGTGAGCGATCTGAAACGCATTACCGCCGACGAGGCTATGACGGCGGCCAATGCGATTTACAAGATCTATGAAATGGCCAATTTGGCCGGCATTCCGGGAGCCAAGCAGGGCTATGAAAAACTCAAAGCCCGTTATGCCCGTCAAAGTGCCAACAAGGCAGTAGGAAATGCGTAACGGCCGCTACCTTTCCTCAGACCTGAGAAACGATGCCAGCGATGGCGTCGTTTTTTTGGGTTTAAGGCTATCCTTCAAATCCTTTTTTGACACCCATTTTAATAGTGAAACACCATCAAATTATACCACAAACACTATCAAATTGTACTACAAACTAGTACATTATGTACGTGAAACACTATCAATATGTCCCAGAAAGACTCTCATATTGTACCAGAAACTAGTACATGATGTACGTGAAACACCATCAATATGTCCCAGAAAGACTCTCATATTGTACCAGAAACTAGTACATAATGTACGTGAAACACCATCAATATATACTAGAAACACTATCAAGTTGTACCATAAACAGATATAAAATCAATTCAATAAACTAATATCCAAATTTATATGAATAGTAAAAAAATAAAGAAATATGTCACCCATAACGTGAATGACAGTATCCATACCGGACAACTGTTGAAATCGTATTTCAAGTCGCGCCGGATTCATAAAAGCGCCCTGGCCAGAAATCTGAACCGTAACATCGGCACCCTTTTGAATTACCAGAAAAACTCCACCATACAGGTAGCCATCCTTTGGGAAATCTCTCAGGTACTGAAACACAATTTTTTTGATGATATCGCCTGCAAACTGCCGCCCGAATTCAGCAGCGACGCACCGGTGCAAACCCTGCAAAGCGAACGTATCGTCGAGCTCGAAGAAGAATTAAGAATCGTAAAAGCAGAGCGGGATGTGCTTAAAAGCGTGCTGGGAGGCGGAAAATAAGTGATGGGAAAACCAACAGCGCAACGAATAAAGCCTAAATATTCAAATGACAATTAAAAGTAGAATGATGGAAAAAGGTGGTTGCGTCTGTATTCTCACCAATAAATACCATACCGTTTTATATGTCGGGGCTAGCTCTGATTTGATCAATTGGGTGAGGAAACACAGGCTCAAATTATTTCCTGAGAGTTTCACAGCTAAATACAATTGCGACAAATTAGTCTATTATACGGGTTTTCACTGCATAGAAGAGGCTTTGGCAGAAGAACTACGAATCAAAGTTGGAAGCCGTGCCAAGAAAATTGAGCTAGTGAATTCAATGAACGAAACAAGGATTGATTTTTGGGATGAAATAAAACATTGGTGATTGGGCATGCCTGGCAAATCGGTTTTTTCTTTAGGGAAGTTGCTTTCCAGTAATAAGCAGGACAGGCAGCAGAACCTCGCAAACGCGTTAGTCAAGTCTGATTTCCGATTCTACGTTTAATCCTTTTCCTTTCCAGTATGAAATTACAAGTACCCAATGAAATGATTGCACATTGGCATGCTGTGCATTAACGTTGTTTATTTGTTAAATACTAAATATTTAGTTGTATAACTAAAAACTTAGTTATACGTTTGTTTCAGATTTACACATCATGCAAAAACTAACAAAATCGGAAGAAGAGATCATGTTGATCCTGTGGGATTTGAAGCAGGCTTTTGTCAAAGACATCATCGAACAGATGCCTGAGCCTAAGCCGCATTATAATACCGTCAGTACCATCATTAAAATTTTGCAGGATAAGGGATTTGTGCAATATGAAGCCTTTGGTAAAACCTACCGTTATTTCCCGGTCGTCCGAAAAGAGCAGTATAGCATCAGTTCGGTTCAAAATTTCCTGACCGGTTATTTCAACGGCTCTGCCAAACAGCTGGTGTCCTTCTTTGTAAAAGAAAAAGATATCAGTGTTGAGGAACTGGAAAAACTGGTAGAAGAATTAAAAAGCAACAGAGATAAGGCGTAAACTGTTTTCAATCCATCACATTCTAACAATACGATCATGCTATACTATTTTTTAAAAACCATCCTGCTGCTTGGCGCTTTTTATATGCTATATGCCTTGTTGCTGAAACAGCAGAAATCCTTCCGTTGGAACCGGATGTATCTGTTAATCACTTCACTGGCCGCCATTTTCATACCGATGCTGACCTTGCCGGCCTTGCAAACTTTGCCGGTGGCGCAAACACTCGATCACAATCCCTTGTATAACGGTACGCTTGATACACTTACTGTCTATAGCAGGTCTCTTCAGCATCACGAACTCGATTATGCCAAAGTCATTTTCCTGCTTGTACTTGCCGGTATCTTGTGGGGATTGACACGGATCGCTTTTGGCCTGTATATCGTGTACAAGCTTAAACAAAACGCCTCATCAGAAAAAATCGGAGACACGCCTGTGTATTTTCATTCTCAAATCGATACGCCTTTTTCGTTTTTCAGTTTCATTTATCTGCCTGAAAGCTTTCGTCATAAAGAGGTATTGCCAATTATCCTTAAACACGAAGAAGCGCATATTGCCCTACATCACAGTCATGATAAATTCTATTTTTCCCTCTTACAGGCTTTCTTCTGGTTCAACCCTTTTGTGTATCTGTATCATAAAGAGCTGGAACTGCAACATGAGTTTGAGGCCGATGCCTATTCGGTTCAGCAGATTGAAACCGATCATTATGTCAAAAACTTACTTGAAACCATCACCTATAACCAAACTCCAACGCTTTTAGTTCATCAATTTTTTCATCATCCTTTAAAAAACAGAATTACTATGTTGTACAAAAAATCGAAACGCCTGATCATGCAAAAAACGCTGATCGTATGCAGCACCGCCCTGTTGTTAACTGTGACACTGCTTGTACAGAGTCATGCGCAGACACATAAAAAAACGGATCCCGTGCCCGATGTGGTGACTATCAAAAACCCCGATCATCCGGATCAGGATTTGACCGTAAAACTCAGCAAGTCGCCGGATTCGTTACTCGACAAAAGAACAGTAGATGCTATGCCTCAATTCAAAGGAGGCGAAGACGCCATG
>CAIQUX010000098.1 GCA_903875055.1 uncultured Bacteroidota bacterium | reverse complement strand
ATTAGCATTCAGGTTGATCTCCTCTGTAGGGTACACAAAGCGTGCAGGACGTTTGCTACCGATTAAAGAATTAACAGACTGAATCAGGAAGTCAGGATAACCTGTTCTGCGTTGTTCTGTCCAGGCTTCGAAACCTTGATTCCCGCACATTGAAAACCATTTCTGAGTGATGATATGACGAACTTTTTGTTGTATGGTACCACTTGTTGGGTATTGAGCCCAATACGCCGGAGGTAAATTGTAATTATCAACTGTATCATAGGTTACAGGTGTATTACTTACTTTTACATAGCCAGTCAATGTATCTCCGTTTATATACCTGAAAATTGTATAATTAACGTCATTTATGAAGATGGTTGCTTTTGAAACAGGAACTCCTGGGAACGAATCTCTTAGAACTTCTTGTACATCAGCATCTGTCAGATAGCTCCTAAAGCTTGCACCAATGCCCTGCTCAAACAAGTCTTTGTCATTTTCACCCATCCAACCACGGGCTGAGGCTTCAGCTTGCAGGAAGTAACTTTCTGAAGCTGAAATAAAGCGTACAGGGGCTGTTGCTGACAATGGTTCAGCGGCTTCGCCACCAACGATATAACTTACAATCGATTTGCCAGAAGCACTCGTAGAATTATTATAATCACCTTGTTTGTTCCCAACCACATTACCATTGGCTAAAGGCTTGTAGAATTTGTACACACGTGGATCATAGTTAGAATTCATGCTATCCACGCAAGTTGAACTGGCAAACAGGTTTTGTGTTTTACCTACCCCAACGATTTCAGAGTAAAGTGGGTTTTCACTACCTCCAGCTGAAGAACAGTGAATCATGGCATCATCACCTGCTCCAATAAAGGCGGCATTTGGATCAGCTTGGATAGCTGCAATTAAGGCAGCGGATTTGGTCGGATTCACTTCCGATAAACGCATCGCCACTTTCAATTTGAGTGTGTAAGCAAACTTATACCAAAGAGTCATATCGCCTCCATAAATCAGATCATCAGCTCCAGGATGTACCGTACTGTTTACATCAATTAATGAAATCGCTTCATTGATTTGAGAAACGATACTGTCATAGATGGCAGCTTGTGCATCATATTTCGGATTTACATTGCCTCCATCCACTGCAAGACCTTTCAGTGCCTCTACAAAAGGAGCATCCCCCCAGGCATCTGTAATCAACTGGAATGTGTAAGCACTCAACAATCGTGAAATAGCCATGTAATTCTTATCGCTCTTTGCCGCAGCTGTTCTGTAGACATATTGCAAATCATTCAGGGCTCCATTGTATAAGGTTCCCCAGGCACGGTTGTAATTGTCGGTTGACGGCTGATACTGGTCATATTGCTTGTATTGGTTAGCCAAAGGTGATTGAGTCCAATACTGAGCCCAGAAGCTTCCATTCACTTGAAAATTATTACCAAGTACATGTGCAATTTCCACCTCAGCTGAAGGTAAAACGATTTCAACGCCAGGGTTACTTGCGATATTCGGATTTTTATTTGTGTCGAGAAACTTCTTACATCCTCCCAGCATCAAGGTGCTTAAGGCGATGAAAGCGACTATTTTATATTTTGTATATTTCATATTTATTTGTGTTTTGTTTTGTTTAGAAAGTTAAACCTAATCTGAATCCATAATTTCTGACAGATGGTCTTGCACTGTAGTCAAAGCCTTGCTCATTAGACGCACCGCCTGAATTCACTTCAGGATCTACATAGTCATTTCCTTTATTAGTCCAGATCAACAGATTGTTACCGTAAATCGAGAATGATCCTGAACCAATAAATGTATTATTGAACCATTTTTGAGGAAGCTTATATCCTATTGCAACTTCTCTGAGCTTAACATAACCTGCTTTAATTAAATCCTGACCTGCAGGTTTCACGTTGGCAGCAGTATAATAATTATATACATCAGTCAAAATGCTTGTATTTTTTACATAGTCACCATTTGAACTTTCATAAACTGAATTGTTCCACAGGAATGGCTGTCTATTATTCACCGTAGTGGAAGGAGTTACACCTACGAATTCAAGAATATCCTTAGTTCGTGAATATAAATAACCCCCTTGCTTGGTATCAAACAATACATTGATGCTTAGACCTTTATATGTCAAGCCTGTTCCCCATGAAGCCATGAATTTAGGTTGGAAAGAACCAAGATAAACCGGAGCCGTTGTAGATTTAGGTGACCCCGAAGCAGAATCGATCACTTGATTGCCATTTGCATCTTTCAACAAATCGATTGCATAGAAGGTACCAAATGGTTTACCCTTTGCAGCCACAATACTCATACCTGAATAACCTCCAAGAACGATTTGATCAACACCACCTGGCAAATCCAAGACAACGTTTTTATTTCTTGTATATGTACCGAACAGATCCCAACGCAATCCTTTGCGCTTGATAGGTGCCAAACGCAACCCTACCTCGATACCTGTGTTCTTGATGGTACCGGCATTAATCACCCGTGATGTAAAACCAGAAGAGGAAGGAGTTGGCACAGAAAGTATCTGATCTTTTGTTTTGTTACTGTACACCGTTAAATCAGCATTGATGCGATCTTCAAGGAAACCAACTTCGATTCCGATTTCTTTACCTAGCTGACGTTCAGGTTTCAGTGCACGATTTCCAATTGAATTTTGATAAGTAAACCCAGGCACGTCATTGAATGGGAATATATTAGATCCAAAACCGCTTGTTACTGTAGTGCTGACAAACCCCGGATCATTATTTTGATAAGCCTGTGCGTCGTTACCAACAGAAGAAATATTAGCACGTAACTTGCCATAATTCATGATTTTCTTCGCTGCTTCAGGAAGATGCTGGCTAAATAACCATGACGCACTGATAGAAGGGTAGAAATAAGAACGGTTCGCCGCATCCAGTGTTGAACTCCAATCATTACGTCCGGTCATTTCAAGGAACAAGAATTTATTGAAATCGAAATTTACGGTCGCATACAAGCCGACTTTCCTATTACTGGTAAGACTATTTGCAGAAGCAATCTTACTTTTGGCATTATCGAAACTATAGAAGTTTTCAATAACCAGGCCGTTCGTTACAGGATCAATATTAGATGACAGGAAATTGCTACGTCTGCTGATTACTGAATGACCTATTACTCCGCTGATACCTAATTTATCTACTTGATAATTTAAGCTCAACATCAAATCATTAAAATAAGAAGAGAAATTATCTGTTGATTCATAATAACCACCATTGAACGATTTCGGAGAACCCCCATAGAAGTCTTCCTCAAAGGCCACAGTGTTTAATTTTGGAGATTTCAGATAAATCCGATCCGAAAGAACCTCTCCTCCGAATCGATTAGATATTGTAGCATGTGAACCTAAACGATATCCCACGGTTGTCTGCCCAATTAACCTGTCATACTTGTTTCTGTTATCGAATGCCTGGGCAACCCAATATGGGTTTTCTGTATAGGCACCATAATAACCATAACGACGAACACCGTTTGAATCTGTATAATCCTGCGAATTGAACACATTGGTCAGATCTTTCAGGTTTCCAATAGGAATATCGCGTGGTTGCTGACAAACATTGTTCCAAACCGAACCTTCACCTTGTCCCCCTTGGTCTACACGTGAGCTGCCATTGATATAGTTCACATTGATATTACTGTACAGGTTGTTTGTAAAGTCGTGGTTAGCGTTCAGTCGAATGCTATATTTATCAAGAAAGGTATTTGGTACCACACCTTTACTGTTGAGCGTATTCAGACCGACAAAGTAATTACCTTTGTCTGTTCCGCCTGAAAGCGATAAATTATTTTCCCAAGCCTTACCGATATTGAAGAAATCCTTTACATTGTTTTTCTGTGCTTCGTATTGTTTTACTCGTTGCTGACCATTGATCACCTGTCCCCATGGTCTGAGTTGTCCATCGAAAGGAAGCCCCCAACTGAAATTTTCTCTTCTGTCATTTGGAATACCATTCATATCCCCTTCTCCATATTGGTTCTGAAAAGTAGGGTATTTTAGTATATCTGACCAAGAGTATCCTGTTGTAAATGACACTTCATTCTTACCGGCTTTCATTTTTAATTTACCTGA
Source organism: uncultured Bacteroidota bacterium (assembly GCA_903875055.1). Taxonomy (GTDB): domain Bacteria; phylum Bacteroidota; class Bacteroidia; order Chitinophagales; family Chitinophagaceae; genus OLB11. The sequence goes on along the minus strand of CAIQUX010000098.1, from coordinate 14,908 downwards.
CTTGGTTGTAATCATGATCGCACCGTTTGCACCATCAGATCCATAAAGTGCCGTAGCGGCTGCACCTTTCAGCACAGATACACTTTCGATATCATCAGGATTGACGTCATTACCACGGTTACCGAAATCGACTTGCTTCAGACTATTGCTGCGAGTTCTGTTGCCATTATTGATAGGGATCCCATCAACCACAATCAGGGCATTGTTGTTACCTCCAATTGATTTCTCTCCGCGGATAACCACTCTGGTAGATCCACCAGGGCCACCTGTAGTGCTGGTGACATTGACACCCGAAACCTTCCCTTGCAAAGCACCAAGTGCACTTACATTGTTGCCGTTGTTCAATTCAGCATTGTTTAGTGTGGTGGTGGCATAACCCAGACTGGCCTTTTCTCTTTTGATTGCCTGAGCGGTCACCACAGTTTCACGTAGTGATTGTTGGTCTGTGACCAGTTTTACGCTCATGCCATCCTGAGCCGATTTTTCGGTTGCCTTCATACCGATGGCCGATATGGCTAAAGTAGTCCCGTTTTCAATCGTTAACTTGAAATTTCCGTTCATATCGGTAACGGTCCCCTTATTTGTTCCTTTCACACGAATGGTTGCTCCGGGTATTGGATCGCCCTTGTCGTCTAAAATCTTACCTCTTACCGAACCAGATTGCGCCAGCAAAGCTTGCAACCCGATGAGAAGTACTGTGAGTGTTAGTAATAATCTTTTCTTCATGCTTTTTGTTTTTAATTAGAAAATAATTTATTTCATATCGTAAATATAATATAAGTTATTTTTATATTCAATTTAAATTAACCTTTTTTTTCATATTTCTTAACATTTTGATATTAAATAATCAAATATTTCATATTACAATTAATATTATGATTCCTTTTTAATACTGATTATCAACTGATTATAGACCACTAAAAAAATTTTATGGGAAATTAGTTGGAAACGACCAAAAGAAACAATTACCTTTGCCCTCCTTTTAAAAAACAGGATTTATTAAAATTAGAATACAAGAATGAGACATCTAAGTTACAAAACAAAATTCGCAAACAAAGAGACACACAAGGCTGAATGGTTTGTGGTAGACGCAACCAATCAAACTGTTGGACGTTTGTGCACCAAATTGGCCACCGTATTAAGAGGTAAACATAAACCTACCTATACACCACACGCTGATGCCGGTGATTTCGTAATCGTGTTAAATGCCGAAAAAGTGGTGTTTACCGGAGACAAATTAAACCAAAAGGTATACCTCGATTACAGCGGTTATCCAGGAGGTCAGAAAGAACAGACTGCTAAAGTCCTGTTAGGCCGTCATCCTGAACGTATCGTTGAAAGAGCTGTTAAAGGAATGCTTCCTAAAAACAAACTCGGACGAGCTATGTACAAGAAGTTGCATGTGTATACAGGCGACACACATCCTCATGGCGCTCAAAAACCGACAGAATTAAAATAACATTTACCCCCCTTATTATAAAAACTAATTAAATGGAAAAATTAAAAAAAGCTATCGGTCGTAGAAAAGAAGCCGTAGCTCGTGTTTACCTTTCAAAAGGGAACGGAAAAATTACAGTAAACGATCGTGACTATAAAGTGTACTTCCCGATGATGTACTTGCAAAATCAGGTTGAACTTCCTTTGAAAACAATACAGGCATTAGACAAATATGATGTGAATGTCACTGTTGACGGCGGTGGTACAAAAGGTCAGGCTGAAGCTATCAAATTAGGTATCTCCCGCGCCCTTTGTAATATGGATGTCGAAATGAGAGTAGCACTGAAACCTGCAGGATTGCTTACACGTGACCCTCGTGTGGTTGAACGTAAGAAATTCGGTCATAAGAAAGCCCGTAGAAGTTATCAGTTCTCTAAACGTTAATCCTTTGGATGTATGTCTTGGCATTTTTTGTCCTCAGACCTGCATCACCCCATTTGAAAACAAACAAATAATAATAACACCGGACCGATATCCGGTAATTAATAAAAAAACAGCATGTCAGAAAATACAAATTTACAACAGCAACTTTTGGAAGCAGGTGTTCACTTCGGTCACCTTCGTAAGAAATGGAATCCAAAAATGTTGCCTTATATCTTCGCTGAGAAAAAAGGTATCCATATCATTGACCTGAATAAAACAGTCGAAGGATTGACGGAAGCAGCAGCCGCCATGAAACAAATTGCAAAAAGCGGAAAGAAAATCCTTTTCGTGGCTACTAAAAAACAAGCCAAAGAAATCGTTACAGAATGCGCACAAAAAGTGAACATGCCTTACGTGACCGACCGTTGGTTAGGTGGAATGTTGACTAACTTCAGCACCATCCGTAAGAGCGTGAAGAAAATGCAAAGCATCGAAAAAATGCTTGAAGACAGCAGCATCAGTATCAATAAGAAAGAGCGTCTGACCTTAGCACGTGACCGTGTGAAAATGGAAAAAGTATTGGGTGGTATCTCAGCAATGAACAGAACCCCTTCTGCTATCTTCATGGTCGATATCTCTCACGAACATATCGCACTGGCTGAAGCAAAACGCCTTGGAATCACTACCTTCGGTATGGTCGACACCAACAGCGATCCAAACAAGATCGACTTCGCTATACCGGCGAATGACGATGCTACCAAATCAATCGCAATCATCACCAACTATATCACCGCTGCTATCATCGAAGGTCTTCAGGAAAGAGAATCTGAAAAAGACAAGATGGAAGAAGGAGATTCAGAAGAGTCTGATGATTCAGAAGTAACATACGACGAGAACGGTATCGCTTCTTCTGCCGACAACGGTAAAGAAAAAACCGCTCCGCGTAAAAAAGCAAGCGGCACAAGAAGACCTCCTGCCAAAAAATAGTTTACAAGTAGATGTCAGGCGATCGTGGCCAGGAATACTGTCCTTCTTTTCGCTTATACCTTCTACCTCGTAACTAGCCATTAAATACTAATAACTTATAACTTTAAAATAATGAGTGAAACAACAACAAATATAACCGCAGCCGACGTAAACAAGCTGCGTCAGACAACAGGAGCCGGTATGATGGATTGTCGCGCCGCCCTGATGGAAACGAACGGTGACTTTGAAGCCGCTATCGACTTCCTCCGTAAAAAAGGACAAAAAGTAGCTGCTAAACGTAGCGACCGCGATGCAAAAGAAGGTTTGGTAATCGCCAACACCTCTGCAGACCATAAAGTTGGTATCATTATCAACCTGACTTCTGAAACAGATTTCGTGGCTAAGAACGAAGACTTCATCAAATTAGGATTGAGCTTCAGCAATACCGCGATGAGCAACAATTGCAAATCACTGGAAGAATTCAAAGCCTGTGCTTACGAAAACATGACTATCGAAGATAAGATCATGGAAACGGTTGCCCGTATCGGTGAAAAAATCGATGTGACTGCCTTCGAACGTCTGGAAGCTGAAAGCGTAGTATCATATAACCATGCCGGTTACCGCGTAGCCGTATTGGTAGGTTTGAACAAAGCGTATAACGAAGCGATCGAAACAGCAGGTAAAGACGTGGCTATGCAAATCGCCGCCATGAACCCTGTAGCCTTAGACCCTGCGTCAGTTCCTGCAGAAACAATCGAGCGTGAAAAAGCGATCATCATGGATCTGATGAAACAAGATCCTAAGATGGAAGGCAAACCTGAAGACATGTTGTCTAAGATTGCTGATGGCAAAATCAACGCTTACTTTAAAGAAAACACCCTGCTGGTTCAACCTTTCGTAAAAGACGGAAGCAAAACCGTAGCCGAATACCTGAAAAGTGTAGACGCCGATTTGACAGCAACAGCTTTCACTCGATTGAATATCGGATAAAAAATATATCAATAAATTCTCAAAAAGCCATTCGTTCAACGGATGGCTTTTTTCGTTGTGGGATCATCGACAGGGACTTTCATCAACGTATTTGCGACGCTCCGTTCATCTTCAGGTTCATCCTTCATCGCCCATACCTCGAACTTTTGTCAAAAAGAGATGAACGCTTTCTAAAACTAATTATTACCCAATCATTGGGTATTGAATTGCCAATCATTGGGTATTGAATGGTCATTTATTGGGTATTAATTGCCCAATCATTGGGTATTGAATGGCCAATTTTTAGGTAATAGTTACCCATTTTTTGGGTAATGGTTACCCAAAAAATGGCAATAATTAGGGCTTTTATATTTCAAGGTAAAGAATGCGCTTGTAGCTATTTTGATACATGTACAAAGACCCGCATTTTTAATAATAAACTCGCTTGACAAAACCTCCGATATTCAGTTGCAAGCAATCTAGTAACATGGCTGGCAACGAAAAGAACATCTTGATTTGAATAATCCAGGCACTTTCCCATTAAAAGTCCAGTCTCAATACCCGTTTAAAGTGACATGGAAACATGATGGCCAAATAAAGGAACAAGAGATCAGATTAACTGCTGGCCAGACATTCACGGTGAACTGCCTGTAGCAAATCACTGTAAAAACAAAAAAGGCTCACGAAATGTTCATGAGCCTTTTTATTATGTTCTATTCAATTATTTCTTTGCAAACGTTTTGATCTTATCATACAATTCATCTTCACCGCCTTCTTCGTAACCGCTGTGCTGATACACTATTTTACCGTTCTTGTCAACGATAATCGTAAACGGCACATTTTGAAAATTCAAGGCGCGTTTCAAATCACTGTTCGGATCGGTATAGGTAGGGAAAGCCCAACCTTGTGATTTGGCATAGGTCTTCACCATGGCTGTAGCGCGAGAGTCATCGATGGAAACGGTCATGTAGTTGAAATCCGTTTCTTTTTGCCAGCCTTCCAACTTGGTTTTTACATTCTTGATTTCTTGCTTGCATGGGATACACCATGTGGCCCAGAAACTGACCATCGTCACTTTTCCTTTTTCAAAGGCTTCGTTGAACGAAATCTGCTTACCGTTGAGGTCTCTTACTTTGGTGGTAGGCAATTCCTGACTTTGAGCAAAACTCATGAAGGAAAGCAATACAAGCGTTACGCCGGCTATAATCTTTTTCATACTATTTTATTTTTTGAGAATGTAATTTAAGACAAAAATAGAGAAGGGCTGTTCCTAATTATAAATTTCAGGGTACTTAACGCTTGATTAATGTTTGAAATGGCGCATACCTGTAATCACCATCGCCAGATTATTTTCCTTGCAATACTGTATCGAATCCTTATCACGGATGCTACCCCCTGGTTGTATAAACGCAGCAATCCCATTGGCATGGGCAATCTTTACACAATCATCAAACGGGAAAAACGCATCGGAAGCCAATACCGCATCTTTCAGTTCGAAGTTGAATTGCTTCGCTTTTTCGATGGATTGTTTAAGGGCATCGATACGTGACGTTTGTCCGCAACCCTTACCAAGTAACTGCTTATTCTTCACCAGAGCTATTGCATTCGATTTAAGATGTTTACAAATGATATTAGCAAAGAGGAGGTCTTCTTTTTCATCAGCGGTGCATGCTCTGCCACCCTCTTCCAGCCATGTGGCATAATTACCCTGATCGCTATCTTGCTCTATGGTTCCATTGAGCAAGGTGCGTGATTGTTTAGCTGATGAAGGATTATTGATCAGCGTCAACAGAATCCTGTTCTTTTTTTGTTGAAGAATAGCCAGCGCTTCTTCTGTAAAGTCATTCGCAATCAGCACTTCAAAAAAGATATCATTGATGGCCGCAGCGGTAGCTTCATCGATAACACCATTGCAGATGAGCACGCCACCGAAAGCACTTTCCGGATCGCTTGACAAGGCTATATTCCAGGCATCCAAAACTGCAGGTCGCGAAGCCACACCACATACATTCGTGTGCTTTATGATTGCAAAAACTTTATCCTGACTTCCTTCAAATTCACGGATCAGTTGCAAGGCTGCATCCACATCCACCAGATTATTATATGAAAGTTCCTTGCCATGCAATTGATTGAAAATCTCATTGAGTTTACCCGTGAAACTTGCTTTCTGATGTGGATTCTCGCCATAACGAAGCACCGTGTTTTCAGTATTGAAATAGTTTGAAATGGCGATATCATATTTCATCACCACATCAAATGCCTTGGCAGCTAATTGCTTACGCTGAGCCAACGTCGTTTCACCTTGCTGAGCATTCAATGTATCCAGTAAAAAGGCATAATCATCTTTCGAAGCCAGTACGGCCACATGATTGAAATTTTTTGCCGCTGCCCGTATCATGGAGGGCCCTCCGATATCTATCTTTTCAATGATAAGCTTTTCTTCATCGGTCGATGCCAGTGTCTCTTCGAACGGATACAGATCCACGATCACCAGATCGATCTCAGGAATCTCATATTCCTTCATTTCCCGTACATCCTGTTCCAGTTCACGTCGGCCTAATATACCTCCGAATATTTTCGGATGTAGGGTCTTCACACGACCACCTAAAATAGACGGATAGTTGGTCACGGTTTCAGCCGCTACACATGGAATGCCAAGCGCTTCGATAAATTGTTGTGTACCTCCGGTCGAATAGATGGTGACATTCAGTTCGTGAAGTTTTTTCACCAATGAATCCAGACCATCCTTATAAAAAACGGAAATGAGGGCGGAGTTTATTTTCTTGTTCATGAAAGGAGATAGTATACGTTTAAGGGAAATAAGCCCTTAGGGCCATTTAAATTTCGCGCAAAAATAGACAGTATTTGTTACAATCCAATTTCAAAGGCGCCATCCTCATTGACCACATGAACCGGAATTCCTGTCGCCGCCAGATCTTTCCTGAAAGCTGCTGTTTCCCAGAATGGGACGCTGCTATCCAGAACAATTTTTCCGGCTGTAAAATTTGATCTTATCCAGGACACATCCGGTTTCGAATGTTCGCTTAAAATCAGATAATCAACCGGCAAGGCTTTTTTACAATGAAAATTGTTTCGTTTTACCCTAGCTATCAGTTTAGAACCGAAACGAAAAAAATCAAGACTCTCAGAGCGCTTTACTAAAACAATAGAAGTATCTTTTGAATCAACATCGAAATACAAATGAGCCGGTTGCAGGATAAATTGTTTTGCTGACGCAACAGTAATCATCTTCTCTTCATCGGGTGAAAAATACCTCGCCCCTCGTATGAACTCAATCGACTTTTGTTTGGGAATATTATAAACGACAAAACGCTTTTGCTGAAGGGTTTCAATACGTTTCCATGTACATGAACACAGAAACAGTAACAATGAAGCAAGTGCATAAGGAAAATAGGATTGCTTCTTTTTCATCAGCCAGATGGCACTAAAAAATACGATCGCAAAAAGCAAGGTCATTTGAAACGTATTAATCTGAAGACCTTTCCAGACGGCAAACGGCAGCCGGCTTGTGAATAAGATGCTTTGGTTAAGCCATGTAATCGAATGTGAGATTACATTCCCCAACAGTGTTGCTATTGACTTCACGCCACTGAAGGCCACGAGTATGATTTCGGCATAGAGAATGATCGTGGTAGCCGGCACAGCGATGAGATTCGTGATTAAGAACAACCATGGAAACTGATGGAAATAATAAATACAAAGAGGAAATGTGAGAATCTGTGCCGCCAAAGTGCCGGCCATGATCTTCCAAACCGCATCCAGATATCTGTTGGCGATGTAAATACGGTTATAGATGGCGACGTAAAAAATCATCAGACTCAATACAGCCAGATAAGACAATTGGAAACCTACATCGCTGATCCAGAACGGATTGATACATAACAGGCAAAACGCTGATGCGGACAGATTGTTGAATCCTGAAATATCACGGTCCAGCATTTCACCAATACCCAATAGACTGAACATGATAGCAGCTCTGGTTACTGAAGGTGGCAAACCAGTGATACCCGCAAACAACCACATAAATAAGATGGCGATACCCAATGACAAGATCCGTTTTCTCTTCATCCATGGAATAAGAAACAACAACCATCGGACACTCATATAGATCATGGCCATATGCATACCCGAAATGGCAATGATATGCACGATACCCGTATTCGAATAAGCTTGCCAGACCGATTGATCGATGTCGTTTCGATAGCCTATAAGTAGGGCCTCGGCGATTCCCAATGACGTACTGTCTTTGATATAGCGTTTCAACTGAGTTCGTGTAACAGCACCCAGATGACCAAAAAAAGTATGCCAATCAGATTGATGCCTGGCTGATGGCTTCCAGTCGGGCTCATCTAGAAAAGCCGATTGGAAAATATTCTTGTTTGCACAATAGCCTGCATAATTAAATTCTCCCGGGTTGCCATTCGATTTGATATCCTTGAACTTGTTTCTGATAAGTACCTGATCGCCTTCTTTTAGTCGCGACGCTTGATTTGATTTCTTAAAATAAACCAGCGCCGATCCTTTTGTTTGGATGACTTTATTATGCCCCAACAGCTGAATGACATCCACACTAACCTTCATGGTTTTTGCTTTCTCCTGCGGCGCTTCATTCAGTCTGACCATGGCAAAATCGAATTGGCCAAGTTGATGCTTATACCATGCCGATGAGGACGAAACCGTATTGACGATACATAACAAGTATGCTGCTGACACTAACATTCCTTGTATCAAAATACCTTTCATGAATGCCAGTCTGACTTTTCTGAAATCGCTAAGGAAATGAAATAGACCTACTGCAATACTAAGAGAAAGAAAACAAAGGGCCGATGGCCACCACAGCGAAGAAGGAAAATACAGAAAGCAAGAAATTCCTATGATGAAGGGTAATAAGATTCGTAAAAAAGGAGCTTCTTTCCAAAACGTCTTCATCACCCCAAAGTTTATTTCATAATAAAGACCTGACCTTTCGGGTTGAAAAAGCGTCGAAGTGAATCGACCAACTTGGTCGTATCACTGGATGAAGCATTGATGACGACAAAAAAGCGTCCGTTACTGCTGACAACTGATGCATCATTGCCATATTTTTTCAACTTAGATGCTTTGCCGGTGGCACCTGCTTCATTTTCGAATGAAAGTATGGCCACCTTATAGAAAGACGCTGCCTGTGGTGCAGCCGGCGTGGACGCATTGGGAGCTGCTTTCATAGCCGTATCGGTAGCAGCTTTCGTTGAATCGGCAATATGCAAACTATCCTGCACCATGGTTGTGGCTAAGGTATCTACCTGAACAGGAGCCGGCACCGGGATGCTGTTTTCTAAAGGTGTAACCTCTTTATTCTTTTGATAATAATCGTATCCGAAATAAGCACCAGTCGCGAGCAAGACTAACAGAACAATTGGTACTGCAATTTTCAATACCGGTATATCACGTTGCGCTCTGGCCGGAGGATAACTGTAATCAGGTTTATTGGCTGGTGATTCAGATGATTTAAGTTTCTCAACCAAAGGTGCCAGAGGTGCAGGTTCTGCGCCCATATCCAAATCATCAGATTGTTGAAATACAATTTTGTTGTTCGAAAGACTGAAGCGACCTAAAAATTCAATGTCATATTTCCCGGTCTTCGCCAATTCCTCTTTGACATTCTTACAATACTCCTTAATATTATTCGAGGCATTACTGATACTGACATTTTCAGCCGTGGCTATGAATGAAGCAAATGTATCATCGATGCTTCCTACAGGTGTAAACGTAATCTTATAAACCGGCGCAGAGATTGTTTCGTTCGATGGATTAGGTCTGGCTCCTTCTTTCTTCAAATCGAATACACCCAAGCCTGGCAGGCTGCAATATTTATTCTTTAACAGGAACTTTCCGATGTATTTATTAATGTCCATTTGTCTTTACTTGTTGGGGAATTGTGACTGTAAATGTAGTATCTTTCATGTGATGAAAAAATTATTGTTTACCGAAAATGATGACCATTGTTACCCATTCATTCTGAAGTATGGATAAACACAGGCCTGCCATCCAAATTCCCAAATCTTTTAGTAAAATACTGACCGAAAAGCCAACCAATCAGACTTCCTAACAACGCCCCGGCTAAAATATCGCTTGGATAGTGAACACAGACATAAAGTTGCGCATAACACACTAAAAGTGCCCATACAAGTACCAAAGGACGCACTATCCTGAATCGATATTGAAGGGTCGCGATCATGAAGAATGCGAAACCGAAATGATTGGTGGCATGACTCGAAGGAAAACTGAAACCGCTGCCGCAAGGTATGAGTTGCCGAATACTGAAAGACAACATATCGTTATTGCAGGGACGTAATCGGTGAACCATAGGTTTTAGGACACTGGCACTGATAAAGTCGCAAAAGACAAACGTCATAATGAAAAAAAGGCACCATAACAATCCTTGCTTACCATAGTTCTTCCACATAAAGACCAGTAGAAACAAATACAGTGGCGACCAAAAATAGGGATTCCGAAAAAAAGGGACTACCTGATCAAGCCAGGCATTACCGCAACTGACATGAATGAAATGCAATAACGACTCATCGATATGTTGGATGACTTCAAACATGTTATTTTTTAAACACTAGTATCATTCTTGGTGATGTTTGCGGATCATAAGGTGACAGCTGGTAATTGCCGAAAGTTTCTAACAGTGTCAGTCCGGCCGAGCTGAAGATGCTTCTCATTTCTTCGAGTGTAAAACTGTTCAATGACTCCTCAAAACATACTTGCTTACCCTGATCATCGATATTTATTTTCTTGATAAATCGTTGCTCAGTATATGACCGTTTGATGGTAAAGGTGATATCTCCTACTTCAATTACTTCATCTCTTTTCGATTCGATACTACGTATAGCATCGTTTCGGTTTACAAAATCAACCAGCACCAAACCATCTTGTTTGACAGCATGAAACATGCTTTGCGCAGCAAGCAAGTTATCATGCGCCGATTTGAAATAACCGAAGCTTGTAAACAGATTGCATACCATATCGAAGTAGTTGGCCCGAAACGTATGCCTCATATCATGTACATAGAAATGAAGTTTCTCATGCTCAAATTGCCTGGCATGTTCAATGCTATTCATAGACAAATCAACACCTGTCACATCGAGACCGTGAGTAGCGAAGGCAATGGAATGACGGCCTTTACCGCAAGCCAAATCAAGAAGAACCGTGTTGGCACCGAGATGAAAGTGATTTACGATTGTATCAACAAATTCCTTGGCTTCGTGATCGCTCCTGTTTTTGTATAACAAATGATAATAGGGCGAATCAAACCATTCTTCAAACCATTCCTGCATGTGCTTTATTAATTTGTGCAAATGTACTCTCAGGACTGATATGAATGGAGAAATTCCAATACGATTTAAAGTCATCAAGAGGCTGATGCTAGGGGTTCTGAAACTATTTCCTCTGGTGTTTATTAACCCTTACTTCTAATGGCTATGAGCATCCTACATACATTTCCGACGACTCAGACTGATATTTTTTGTACATTCGCATACATTAAAATCAGAAGTTTTGGCATTAATAAAATCCATTTCAGGTATCAGAGGAACCATAGGCGGTAAAGCAGACGAGGCCCTGACCCCGATCGATATTGTAAAATACAGTGCGGCCTTCGGAAGCTGGGTAGTTGAGAAAACGAAAAATCCGAAGATTGTGATCGGTCGCGATGCGCGAATCAGCGGCAAAATAGTCAGTACCCTGGTTGTCAATACCCTGCAGTCCTTGGGAATTCAAGTGATAGATCTGGGTCTTAGTACTACACCGACTGTTGAAATGGCCGTAAAGATGGAAGGTGCCGGTGGTGGTATCATCATCACTGCCAGTCATAATCCACGCGAATGGAATGCATTAAAATTGCTGAACAATGAAGGCGAATTTATTTCCGGCACGGATGGCGAACAAGTATTGGCTAAAGGTAATAATGCTGATTTTATTTTTGCTGATGTTACAAAACTTGGGACAGTAATCAGCAATGACAGCTACCAGGAAAAACATGTCGATGCGATTTTGCGACATCCTCTTGTTGACAAAGCAGCTATTGAAAAAAAGAATTTCAGCGTTGTGGTGGATGGCATCAACAGTACTGGAGCGACTTTTGTTCCTTATTTGTTGGAAAAATTGGGTGTCACCCGCATTGAAGTGATCAATGCAGAAGTAAATGGCAAATTCAATCATAATCCCGAACCACTTCCTGAGAACCTGAATGAGATTTCTAATTCGGTGGTCAAACGCAAAGCCGATCTGGGCATTGTGGTAGATCCTGATGTTGACCGACTATGTTTTGTGTGTGAAGACGGTTCGATGTTCGGCGAAGAATACAGTCTGGTTGCCATCGCGGATTATATCTTATCGAACAACAAGGGAAACACCGTTTCAAACATGTCGAGTACCAGAGCTTTGAAAGATATTACCATCAAGCACGGAGGCGAGTATTTTGCCAGTGCAGTCGGCGAGGTGAATGTCGTTAAGAAAATGAAAGAAGTGAACGCTGTCATCGGTGGTGAAGGAAATGGTGGCATCATAGTGCCTGAGCTACATTACGGTCGGGATGCGCTGATCGGCATTGCGTTATTCATGACACATCTTGCCAAATTCGGCAAACCGGTTTCTGACCTACGACGAACCTATCCGGATTATTATATGTCCAAAAACAAGATCGAGCTCAACAAGGAGATCGATATTCAAAAGATTTTTGCTGGTATCAAAGAAAAATATAAGAACCAACCTATCAATACGGAAGACGGGTTGAAAATTGATTTCGATTCGGAATGGGTTCATCTGCGCACATCCAATACAGAACCCATCATCCGTATTTATGCTGAAAGTACGTCTGAAAATACAGCCAACAATATCGCTAAGAAACTGATGATGGATATCAGTGAACTGATGCGGGGGTAAGACTAATATTCCTCACATAACCTTCAGACTCCATGTCAATAAATTCCATTAGAATATTATCTTTATGGATTACTGATTCAGATGCGGATTAAAATTTCATTTACAGCTCTCTTCTTGTTCCTGTGTGTTACAGCCTCTGCTCAAAATGTCTATCTTGACAGTCTGTTACTTTGGTTAAAAGTTCATCCCGAGCGCGATACCATGCGTGTCATGAATACACACAGGATTTCGTACCGATTATCCGAAATCAATGCCGCCCGTTCGTGGAAGTATGCCAAAGAAACAGAGACGCTGGCACGTCAGCTTGGATTCAAGAAAGGTGAATGCCTGGCCAATATCAACTACGCCATTCTGGAAGCCGTCGAAGGCAATTATAAAAATAGTGCCGACTATTATCTTAAAGCCATTCAGATAGCTGAAGAGATTCAATATACACGTGGCCTGAGTATTTCGTATAACAATATCGGCGAAAATTATTTCAGGTTGAAAGAATATGAAAAGGCACTTGAGTATTTCCAGAAAGCACTTCTATTGAACCATAACATCGATGAACTTCGGGGGCAGGCCATCAATCTTGAAATGATAGGCTCTGTATACTTTGCAAAAAACGAACTGAATAAAGCATTAGGCTACTGGAATAAAGGGTTCGAATATGCCAACAAATCCAATGACCCGAACGTACTGACTCAATTACAAGTCGACATTGGAAAATACTATACAGAAATCAAACAACTCGACAAAGCCTTTCTGCGCTTACGCATCGCTGATTCAATCGCTTCGTTACATAACGAGACCTATTACCAGATACTCGCATATAAAGCCTACTCAAACGCCTTCTCTAAAATTCATAAACATGACAGCTCCCTTTCCTATCTGCGCAAAGCCTTGACATCATCAAAAATACTCGGTAACAAAAATGAAGAATGCGAGATTTACAATCTGATTGCCGTTCATTTCGAAGAAAAAAGAATGTATGATTCAGGTATGTATTATCTCAGAAAACACAAAGAACTAAGTGATACTGTTCTAAGCGATAAGAACTTTGCCCATCTCGCTTTCATTCAAACTCAATATGAAACCGAACTGAAAGAGCAGGAAAATCAGCGATTGAAACATGTTGAAAAGAACCAGAAGAAAGAAATTATCGAAAAAAACTGGCTGCTTATCGCCTCGGCGGTGGCCCTCCTGCTGGCCTTTTTCTCTATCTTCTTATTGTATCGTTCATTCCAGAACAAGAAACATAATCTTGAATTACACGAACTTAAAAATGCGTCTGAATACAAACAACAGGTCGCGGAACTTGAAGTAAAATCGCTCAGATCCCAGATGAACCCTCATTTCATTTTCAACTCACTGAATTCAATAAGGAATTACATTATACAGAATGAGCCTCATATCGCAAGCAATTATCTGTCGCAATTCGCCACCCTCATGCGCAAGATTCTCGATGCCTCACAGCAAAGCTTCATCTATATCGATGATGAGATCGAAATGCTGAAACTCTATCTGGATCTTGAACTGATGCGCTTCTCACAACGGTTCAATTATGTGATTGACCTGAATGAGGACATAGAAAATGCCAACTATAAAATTCCTTCAATGGTTCTTCAGCCATTCATTGAAAATGCCATTTGGCATGGACTTCTCAATAAGGAAGAAGGTGTTGGTGAACTTAAAATCAAATTCATTGAATTTGAAAACGACACGACACAGATTGTATGCGAGATCACTGACAATGGCATCGGTCGTAAAAAAAGTGCTGAACATAAAAATAGCCTTAAACAGCATAAATCGAAAGGGCTCGAAATTACCAAAGAACGACTTATCCGTCTTTCACACGGACATATCAAGGAACCTATTGAGTTCGTTGATTTGTATGACGAATCCGGCAATGCCTGTGGCACACGTGTTTTTATTCATTTACCAATCATGTAATCCAACATAATATTTTGACAAACAGCCTATGGGGCACTAAAATTCGTTTTTGGTAAATTGACAACAAATAGTCAACCTGAATAGCTTTGCTGCCTGTATCAGAAAGCTAAAACCAAAAGTAAATGGCATTATTTAAAAAAATAGTTGCATTTGTATCATCCTCACCTTATTTTTATAGTTTAGAACAAAAGGACGATTATGTTAAAACGAATACTCGTATGCGCACTAT
>CAIQUX010000097.1 GCA_903875055.1 uncultured Bacteroidota bacterium | reverse complement strand
TTAATGAGAACAAAGTAAGGGATTAAGATTCTTACATCCTATTGTAAAATACTATTCCTGAAAATCTTTTCTCCTACACTTTCCTCATGTAGCTTTGCGGCTTCTTGACGAATATGGATAAAAATAAGATAGTCGGTCGTTGGTTGTTACTAGGAGTGTTTATGCTCATGGTACAGGTGTTGTTGGGTGGAATAACGCGACTTACCGGTTCGGGTTTGTCTATCACTGAATGGAAGCCCTTGCTGGGCGCTTTGCCTCCTCTGAATCAGACAGAATGGCTGCAATTATTTGAAAAGTACAAGCAGATAGCGCAGTATAAATACCTTAATCAGGATTTTACATTGGCCGATTTCAAGTTCATCTTTTTCTGGGAATGGTTTCATCGCAATTGGGCGAGGCTGATCAGCGTGGTTTTTCTTGTACCGTTCATCTGGTTTTTATATAAAAAAATCATTACAAAAGAAATGGTTCCCAAACTTCTAGGTCTGTTTACCTTAGGGCTTGGCCAAGGGCTTATCGGATGGATTATGGTAGCCAGCGGACTTAATGATGAAAACAATTTGTATGTCAGTCATATCCGTCTTGCCATTCATTTTATCTCGGCTCTTGTTTTAATCGGATTTACATATTGGTTTGCCCTGAGTCTTCTTATCAACAAGAAAGATCGTATCATAAACAGCCATCTGAAACAAATGTCAATTGGAGTATTGGTTCTGCTTTCAATTCAACTGGTTTATGGAGCCTTTATGGCTGGATTAAAAGCGGCCATTGTTGCACCTACCTGGCCAGGCATCAATGGCAGTATACTTCCTGCAGGTTTGCTTCAGCAAAGTTTCCTGCATCATCCAATCAATGTTCATTTTGTGCATCGTTCACTGGCCTTTTTGTTGTTTATCACAGTCATAGGGTGGTATGGAAAGTCCAGATTACTAAAGTCTTCAGCTCTATTTTCAAGGTATAAAATCTTTCCGTTAATCCTGGTATTGGCTCAAGCAATTTTGGGAATCCTATCTGTGCTTAATGCAACGCACCTTACCAGAAACGGTCTGGGAGTATTTGAATACTTAGCCTTATTTCACCAGATTATTGCCATGTGTCTGGCGATGAGTTTTGTTTGGGTCATTTATATGGTATCAGAAAAGGCGGAGACTCAGGGTTGATATATTCTTCTGCAAGTACAAACTATAATTCTTCTTTTAGCGTCTTTTTCAGAAGTTATACCCACTTTTTTATTATTTTTTTGTATTTTTCAGTTTTTAAATCCTTTTCCATGAGAAGACTATTATCTATTCTGGCGGCGACTGTCTGTTTGATATTATTAAGTTTACATTCTTACGCGCAGCCTTGTGCGACGCTTCAAATAGTTGGCCCTCCGGGAGGTACTATTCCATGTGATAGTGCGCTCAACCTTACAGCTGTAGTTACTTTTCCTAGCGGAATCAATAACACAACCACTTATTTGGGTGATACAATTCCTTTTAATCCGGCTCCGTTTGTTGGCCCCAATCCTATTTTGGTGGCGATTGATGATATCTGGAGTGGGGTTGTTCCATTGCCATTTCCTTTTTGTTATTTTGGTAACACCTACAACAACATGATTGTAAGTTCTAATGGTCAAATCGGGTTTGATCTTGCACAGGCTGGTTTTTTTAATTCGTGGGCTTCTGCGGGTTTTGGTCCGGCACCTGTCAATAACAATACTTTCAATAATACTATCATGGGGCCTCATCATGACATTCTTCCTACCAATGCAGGTGCTATTGTAACCTGGGGTGTATTTGGAGTAGCCCCTTGCCGAACCATGGTGGTTAGCTGGACAGATTGTTCCATGTTTAGTTGCACAACCTTGATTGATACACAACAAATCGTTTTACATGAATTGACGAATATTATTGACATTAATATTAAAAACAAACCTTTGTGTGCAGGCTGGAATGGTGGCGTGGCTCATGAAGGCATTCAAAATGCTTCAGGTACAGTTGCCTATATGGTGCCCGGACGAAACGGCACCCAATGGTCTGCTGTTAACAGTGCTTATCGCTTTACTCCGAACGGACCAGCAGCTCCAATTGCTTATACGTTTACCTGGACTAATGCTCAAACTGGTGCCGTTTTGGGAACGGGTACCACATTAACATTGCCTCCACCTGTTACTATCGACTCAGTGCTTTGTACAGTGAATGTAACCGGTGGATGCGCTCCGTATTCCTTTACTTCGGTTTATCATGTGGGAGTAGGCAAGGTACATGCAAGCTTTACGTATCAAAAGCACTATGGTTGTGATGAGGATACCGTTTCATTTAATAATATTAGCAACCCTCAGACAGGAACTACATATACTTGGTTCTTCGGTGATTTGAATACATCTACAGACCCTAACCCAATTCATATATATGGTAACCAAGGCACATATACAGTTACTTTGATTGCAGACCATCCGCCTTGTATCAAGGATACAGACATTCAGGTCATTGTCATTTCTCATCCGATCAATGCGGCCATTTCAGTTCTGGGACCTAATCCTGCAGTGCCTGGTGTGGTACCAAAGGATTCGGTTTGTTTGGGTCAGGGCTTTTTGGCTACGACAGGTTCAAGCGTTATTACGGCATTAGTTCAATTTATCTACAACTGGGGTGATGGGTTAGGTGATACGCTGACATCGCAAACTCCGGTTGCTCACACATTTGCTAATCCCGGAACCTATACAGTAACTCACATTATAACGGATACGCTTGGTTGTAAGGATACAGCTACACAAGTAGTGTACGTCATTGTTCCTTCTTACGTAAATTTTACTGCTTCTGATGATACGATTTGTGTTGGCGATCCTGTATTTTTTACCGACACAATTTCAGCCAATACTAATTTTTTCTCCTGGAATTTCGATGATGGCAAAATCTTGAATAATGTTCATAACCCAAGTCATACATGGGATCATATTCCACCGGGGGGTAACACATACAATGTAACCCTTACGGGTAAAACCCCTCGCTGCCCTGACGCAGTAATTTCAAAGGCTATCGAAATAGATGATTATCCGATTGTAAATCTTGGTCCGGATACTTCAATTTGTCCTGGTGTTACGAGCTCTATTTTACTGGCAAATATGAGTAATCCATTTGCACTCAGTAATGTATGGAATACAGGTGAGACGTCAACGTCCATCACTGTAACACAACCGGGACGTTACTGGTTGACGGTAACCAGTATGAATGGTGAGTGCAAATCAACCGATAGTATTTGGGTAAAACGTGATTGTTATTTAAATATTCCAAATTCATTTTCACCAAATGGCGACGGACTCAATGACTACTTCTTGCCAAGAGAACTTCTGGCAAGTGGATTGAAAACCTTCACAATGAATATCTATAACCGTTGGGGCGAAAATATTTTCACTACAAGTGCAGTCGACGGACGTGGCTGGGATGGAAAGTACAATGGTGTCGACCAACCGGTTGGAGTGTATGTATACATTATTAATGTGGAGTTTATGAATAATGTGAAGAAAGAATTTAAAGGAAATGTCACATTATTGAGATAATTCTGGACAATACATCTCAGGATGAGGGGAATTCGCGATAGCGTTCCCCTCTTTTTTTGAAGAGGTATTTGCAGACTTTGTATATTAGCCGAACAATTCATAGAACATGAGCACAAAATTAAAGAGTATTCACCTGTTGATTCAGATTTTTGCCTTGCTATTGGGTGTTGCACAAGCAGACGGTCAATGTAACATCAGCATTATCAATTTACCCGATACTATTTTAGCCTGTAAAAACACAACTGTTCAATTGAATCCAGGTGTGTATACGACTGCCGGCACCCCTTACTATGTCGATACGATATGGAGCCCGGCGACTGGTTTGTCAAATCCGAATATCATCAACCCGATTGTGAATGTTGGTACAACTAGTGCGAATTACGTATTGACTGTACAAGCCGTGACACCAACCAATTTAATTCCGAATGGCGATTTTTCTCAAGGGAATTCTATCTTCAGCTCTTCGTATATCTATGGTACAGGCGGGCCTTATGGCCTTCTTTCTTTGGAAGGCCAATTTGCCATCGCCACTAATCCAAATAGTACTCATATAAACTTTGCAAGTTTTGGTGACCACACCACAGGTACAGGGCAAATGATGGTGGTAAACGGTGCCGGTGTTGCAAATGTGAATATCTGGTGCCAGACAATCAATGTCAATCCGAATACATATTATGATTTTTCAGCGTGGGGTGCTACCTGTGTGGCAAGCAATCCTGCTGTGTTGCAGTTTTCAATTAACAGCACACTTATCGGCACACCATTGGCATTGCCGCTGACTACAGGTCTTTGGACTCAATTTCACGCCACGTGGTTCAGCGGAACAAACACAACTATCACAATTTGTATTACTGATCAGGCAACGGCCACAAGCGGGAATGATTTCGCCATTGACGATATTTCTTTCAAAGAAATTTGCAACGTTTCTGATAGTGTATATATCAAAACCGTTAACCTTACCCCAAGTATACAGATTATCAAACAATTCGGATGTGAGGAAGATACCATTCAGTTTCTGGCTGGCAACGGATCAGGAAATACCCCATACTCCTACTTATGGAATTTTGGTGATGGATATTATTCAAACACAAAGGACACATCACATATCTATCCTGTGCAAGGTGTCTATCCTGTGAAGTTGATTACGGAACTAAGTGGTTGTAAAGACTCCACAACAATCACCATCAATACGTTACATCCGATTGATGCTAAGTTTTCCGTATCCGACACCTTTTGCGTGAATGAAGTAGTAACCACCATTGACAATTCCGTGACAAGCGGCCCGACTGTCTATGATTGGCATTGGGGCGATGGAACTAACAGCGCTTCAAATACTCATACCTATCCCGCTTCAGGAAGTTATACTATCACTCTAGTTATCATCGACACGATAGGTTGTTCTGATTCCGTATCTCATTCAATATATGTATTAGATGCACCTTATGTTTCATTTACAGCGAATGATACCATTTGCGTTGGGACGCCTATTCTTTTTCATGACTCTATCAATGAATTTACCGAATCGATCCAATGGGATTTTAATGATGGTAAGATTTTAAATAATGTCCATAATCCATTGCACAACTATGATGCTGCAGGATCATACAACGTTGTGCTCACAGGAACCAATTCGCAATGTTCCCCTAGTCAGGCTACTCGGACCATCAAAGTTTATGGCTATCCTAATGTTGATTTAGGTCCTGATACCATGATTTGTCCAGGCATTACTGCTTCGATTCTCTTGTCGGATGTCAATAACCCAGGCACTATCTATCTATGGAGTACCGGCGAATCAACCAATGCCATTACGGTTACCCAACCAGGCCGCTATTGGGTAATTTCAACCACTGCCGGAAGCAATTGTTCTACAACCGATAGTATTTGGGTGAAACGTGATTGCTATCTTAATATTCCGAATTCATTTTCTCCAAACGGGGATGGCCGAAATGATTATTTTATTCCCAGAGAAATTCTTTCTAGTGGTGTAACCTCATTCACAATGAATATATTCAACCGTTGGGGTGAAAATATATTCACGACTTCCAGCGTTGACGGAAGGGGATGGGACGGAAAGTTTAATAATATAGACCAACCGGTTGGAGTGTATGTTTATGAAATCAATGTAGAGTTCATCAACAATATCAAAAAAGTATTTAATGGCAATGTGACTTTGTTAAGATAGCAACCTCGCTTGATTTACTAACAGGATTGTTAACTAGTTTATTCATGAACATTCATCTTTAGAATTACTTTTGGCTATCTGTCATTCATTATGCGCAAAAAGCTGATATATTTTTTATTTTTTATTTTCGGGTTGTATAACCAAAATACTTTTGCCGGTTCAATAATAGGTTTGGAAGAAGCCATTTCAGACACTTCTACTGTATCCTTGCCGAACAGATTCGACAAGGTATTAAGTTTACATCCTTTGATCAGTAATCAGTCAGCCAATGAATATCCGATGGCTAAGATCAGGTCATTTTCGAATAAGACAGTTGTCTTTTTATTGGCTGTATTTCTTCTGTTTCTTTTCTCATTAGTCCGAATTCTGTTTCCAAGATATTTCATCAATCTTTTTCAGATATTTACAGGGATGAGCATATCGAAGAGGCACATCAAAGAGCAACTTGAAAATGATAATCGCGCCTCCTTATGGTTCTATTCAATCTTCCTTATCAGTATTGGTTTCATTGTGTTCCAGATCGTCAACGCAAATTCAGGTATGCGGTTTTCTGATAAAGGGTATATCAATTATCTCGTCTGTACTTTAATGGTGCTATTTCTGTTTGGTTTTAGAATGAGTATGATTCATCTGACAGGATGGATTTTTAAACGAAGTGATTATGTCAGGACTTATCTATTCAACACAAAGCTGGTATATGAGTTTTCAGGACTGATTCTGTTTCCGCTTTGTATACTGATGCTAGTCAGTTCAGGAAAGATTCAATACTCGATTCTGATGATAGCATCAGGACTTAGTTTGATTTTTTTTGCGTTTGGGTATTTGAGGAATATTCCGGAATTAAGAAATCTGTTTCGGTTAAGTTTTGTACATTTTTTATTGTACCTTTGCGCCTTTGAATTAATCCCTGTCTTAGTTCTGATCAAAATAATCAGATAGGATAGTTTTTGAATGGTAACACAAACACTACTTATTGCACAAACATGAGTAAAGTTGTAGAAAAGAAAGCACCTAAAGCGAATTCCGTTAAGATAGCGGTTAGTGAGAAATCTAACAAGCACGTTGCCAAGGCGACGAAGCCTGTCTTGCCTAAAAAGAAGGCAGAGAAAGCAGCTCCGCTTGCCAAACCTGTCAAGACCGTCTTGATTACACAGCCGAGACCTGAATCTGACAAATCTCCTTATTTTCAACTTGAACGGAAATATAATATCATCCTTGATTTCTGCCCGTTCATCTTGGTTGAAGGAATTTCTTCCAAAGATTTCAGGATTCAGAAGGTGGATATTATGGATCATAGTGCTATTATTTTTAACAGCCGCAATGCCATCGATCATTTTTTTAGGATTTGTGAGGAATTGAAGATCAAAGTATCTCCCGAAATGAAATACTTCTGTATTACGGAATCGATTGCGCTTTATCTGCAGAAATTTATTGTATACCGTAAACGGAAAATATTCTATGGCTCTGATGGTACTGTAAATAGTATGCTCGAAGTGATAGCCAAACACAAATCCAAAGAGAAGTATTTAGTTCCTGTGAATGACATCTGCCGAATTGAAATATTGGAATGTCTTCAAAAGAACAAACTTGAATACACGGAAGTGGTTTTATACAAGACGGTTTGCAATGATGTTCGCTCAATACTGAATAAAGCCCATGACATGATTGTGTTCTTTACTCCGGGCGGAGTAAAATCCTTGTTCGAAAATCAACCTAAATTTTCTCAAAACGGCACTTTGCTGGGTGCATTCGGACCTATCACCACGAAAGCGGCAGAGGATGCGGGATTAAATTTGCAGATAAAGGCCCCCATGCCGAACGCACCATCTATGGTTTCAGCCATTGACTTGTTCCTGTCACAATTCATTAAGAAAAAGTAAGCCTTTATTTCGATTTTTCGAAGGACGGGTTGGTATTCTTATGTTCTTTTTCCTCTTTTTCCTTTAACTTTCTCTCTCTCTTCTCTCGTTGTATATCATCGAATCGCAAAAACTGTTCTGTTGTCATAATCTTTCTGAATTCAGCATCCCGCTTTCGCAAAATGTCGATAGTACTTTTTTTCAACAAATCCTTTTCGGGTTTGCTGGCGTAAAGTGAGTCGAATTGTGTTGAAACAGCCACATTCACCAGATATACTTTTTCTTCCTGTTCTTTCTCCAGATGGATGTCGGCAGCCAATTCAGAGGTATACTTTCTGGCTTTTTCTTCTGGTGATTTACGCTTAAACTCCTGCGAAAAGGAAAGCAATGAAAGATGAAGAATAATGAGAAGTTGAGTTACTATTTTCATGTTATGATTATTTATTAACCTTCGTCAAGAAAAAGAAGGTATAGTTACGTGGTACTAATTTATCAATCCTTTCAGTCTATTGAGCACTCTTCCGTCGCCAGCATATTGCAGGGGATGTTGCTGAACACGACCTGAAACTCTTCCTACAAGGCCTGCAAGAATAACGCGTTTATCATTAGAGGGTTTTGTCTTGTTGGTCATTTTGCTTATGATGGAAGGGATTAATGTTGTGGCAATATCGGCCGCATTGGACTTCTCAATCTCAAATTTGTGCGTCAGGCTTCTTGCCGGATTTTGAATAATATCACTCACGATGGGATTATTTTTGCTTGTACCTCCGCAGTCTGTAAACATATTCAATACACTTTTTAAATCCCCATTTGCCAAGGCTACTTGGAAACTATTGAATACAGAGCCTGCCTCAAAACCTATCGAGTCGTTGCTTTCCTCATCTGGAATAGCAGGGTTTTCAATTAATCCACTTTGCGAATTGGTCTTTATTAGATTGAGTAGTTGCTCCAACGTCTTGCATATTATTAGGCTTGTAAATGTAAGTTTATTTTAAATATCCCAAGAAATGCATCTTTAAATTTAGTTTGTATCCATAGGTCATACCGATTGGGGTTTTGCAATAGACCAAATTTAGCTCTGCTTCATTTGTTCCAAACCACATCACCATCGGCATTTACGACTGTAGGTATCCAAAAGAGGATGATCTGCCCTGAATATCACATTGGTATCACAAAAAAATAGTTCATCTCTTCATTTTCTTACAAGGGCCTACTTTGCCGAATCCGTCACACGTATAACCTTATTGGAATGAAAATTTTTATATCCTGCTTGAAATGACAATTAGTTGTCATACTTTTATTAAATTCAATAGATTCTGCCAGGTTCTGTTATGCTCAATTCATTTATTAAATCCGATTCGCCTTAATAAAATAGTATGTGTATTTATAAAGCTTCTCTTAATTTTTATAAGCGATGCATCTTGTTGCTGCTGTTCTTGGTATGCACCCTGAATTTGTATGGGCAAGCATTATCCTATTCGGTATTGAAAGGAGGTGAAACTATCGGCCATATTCATATTGATAGAACCAGGAAAAACGACTTAACAGAATATTTCTTCGAATCGACTGTAAAACTGACCTTTATTTTCAGTATTGAAGTCTATGACAGGATGAAAGTCATTTTTAAAGGAAATCAGATGTTACAGGCTCAGCTTTATAGAACGTTGAACGGGAAAGTAAAAGTAAATAACTCTGCTACCTGGAATGGTAAGTCCTACCTCATGACGAACAAGGATAACGAACCAAGTTCATTACAGCATCTGATTTATCTCACCACGGCCAACCTGTATTATCTTGAACCGACCAATATAGCCACCGTTTTTTCAGAGAAATTTCAAAAGATGATACCCATCAAACATGTGGGCAACAGAAGATATTTGCTTGATCTGCCAAATGGGAATAAAGCTTATTATTCGTATACCAATGGAATCTGCAGTTTGGTAGAAGCTGAAACTGATTGGGCTTCGCTGAAATTTGTTTTGAACAGGAAATAAGAACAAGGAATCAGCGCGCAGGATGATATGAAAGCACTACCCATCTCGCAAAATTAGCATCATCATTTTACAAACCCTAACTAATCATCTCGACCACCTTGGTTGGCTCTAGATTCGCATTGCGGATTGAAATATTACGGGCAATCTGTTGAGCCACTTTGTCTATTGCGGCAATGGAAATCTCATCACCGTTCAGGTAAGCAGGTTTCCCTTCATCACCACCTTCACGGATACTCATCGTAATCGGAATTTCGCCAAGAAAAGGAACTTCAAACTGTTCGGCTAAGCGCTTACCGCCTTCTTTGCCAAAAATATAGTACTTATTCTCTGGTAATTCAGCCGGTGTGAAATAGGCCATGTTTTCAACCACGCCTAATATCGGCACTTTGATTTGTGGTCCGTCAAACATCATGATAGCTTTTTTAGCATCAGCAACCGCAACGTCTTGTGGTGTGGTTACGATGACAGCACCAGTCACAGGTATTGTTTGCACCATTGTCAGGTGTATGTCGCCGGTTCCCGGAGGCAAATCAATGATAAGATAATCAAGTTCTTCCCACAACACATCTGTCACAAACTGTTTAAGAGCGCTGCTAGCCATAGGACCACGCCATACCACAGCTTGTTTGTCATCAACCAATAACCCGATACTCATCGCTTTGATTCCCATTACCTCAATCGGTATGATCATTCCTTTTCCGTCCACATCCTTCATCATAGGGCGTTCGCCGCGTATTCCCAGCATAATCGGAATGGAGGGTCCATAAATATCGGCATCCATGAGACCTACTTTTGAACCTTCTTTGGCTAACGCCAGCGCAAGGTTAACCGAAACGGTTGACTTGCCAACACCTCCTTTTCCTGAGCCAACTGCAATGATGTTTTTCACATTCGGTAAGACCAACTTATTATCTTTCCGGTTACTTACAACATCAGCTGTGAAGTTGACAGTTACAAGGGCATTCTTATCGACCAATATCTTGACTGCGTTTTCACAGGCACCACGAATCATGTCTTTAAGGGGACATGCAGGAGTCGTCAATACAACCGTGAATGAAACATTCATACCATCGATTTCAATATCTTTCACCATATTCAGGGTGACGAGATCTTTGCCTAAATCAGGCTCCTGTACATTGCTGAGCGCCACGATTATTTTATCTTTTGTTATCATCTAAACTAATGTTAAAAGTCGGTCGCAAATGTACGTACAATTCAGCATTGTCAATCTTTTAAACTAGTTTTGTTCGGTGAAGAAATTTTTCTTTTTATGTGGTTTTCTGTTAGTATCATATACACAAATCAGAGCCCAATTCGGGTTCGATAATATGGTTGAACTTACCGGTGTGGTCATGAGCGCCGACAGCTTGCGTTATCTTCCTTATGTTACAGTTAATATCCCTTCCAAACGAAACGGCACCACCACTACTGAGAAAGGTGTCTTTACCTTGATTGCAGAAAAGGGGGACACACTTGAATTCAGTAGTGTCGGTTATCGTAAGAAAAAATTTATCATCCCCTTCGATCTGACCTCAAGCCGTTATTCTATCATTCAGCTCATGTCGCAGGACACGTTTTACTTATCGGCTACTATCATACGTCCAAGAATCTCCAGAGAAGAGTTTGACCAGGAATTCAAGACTAGAGATATTCCGGATGACCAACTCGAGATAGCCAGAAAAAATACAGATTATCAGACAATGCGCATGATGATGGCGGTAATTCCTCACGACGGACAAGAGAACCAGCATATTTACCAGAACATGCAGGCACAGAAAAATTACTGGGCAGGTCAGCAACCGCCTATGACCATCTTCAGCCCTTTAGCATGGACGGAGTTCTTTAGAGCCTGGAAGCGGGGCGATTATAAACGGAAACACTGATGATTGAATTTGTTTATGATTATTTTCTTACGTATTCATTTCGCTAACGAAAAGCAGTTCAGAACCATTAACAACGAACAACCATGAAAACAATTTTTGCTATTACACTCTCTATTCTCGCCTTCTGTTCAATCTCTGCGCAAGCCCAACAGAGTGATATCAGTAAGAAAGAAGCAAAAAAAATTGCCGGCGATATCAACAATACACTCGATAAGTTGAGTACATCGATTGATAGTGTCGATTGGAATGCATTTGGCAACTTACTCGGTAAAGCCTTAGAATCCATTGACAAAAAGGCCGATGCACTGACAGAGATCGCCAAGAATATTGATATGGACAAAGTCAATATCAATCTTGAAAAGATGGGAGCCCAGATTGAAAAATCGGTCGATATGAAAAAGCTCGAAAAGCAATTGGAAGAGTTGGGAGTACAAATCGAGAAGGCCTTGCCGGATTCCAAGAAGTAATTACCTCTTACGCACGTTCGGTTTCACCGGGCGATCATCCGGAATATCAGTATACTTAATCCTGACCTGGCCACCACTTCCCATCCAAACATTCTCATCCGGCTTTTTAGTCACATGCGGAAACGATTTCATTTTGGCAAGTATGTACAAACTATCAGTCTTTGTTAGAGTCTCAAAGCTCTTGTCACTAAACACATCATCGGCCTGATATTCCACCAAGCGTTTAATCTGCTTTGTTCGCGGTTCATAGAAGGTCCATAAGCCATGTCGTATACTACCTACATCCGTTTTGATTTTAACCGGCCTGAATCCATTGGTTACCGCATCCTCCACCATCACGGTGTCATACATCTGTTTCGCATTCAACGCCATATAATGTCCGATACAATACAAGGAGCCTTCTACATAATAACGGGATTCGCCGTCTTTCAATCCCGTCTTATAATTCTCTTCCGATTCAAGTGAACCTTGCATGGAATAAGTCTTCCAGATTCCGTTTCGGGTTCCGTTATCGAAATCACCTACTTCCATAGTGCCCGGTTCTTCAAAATGCGCCGGATGATCAAGCAACCATTTGCCTTGCTGAATATGTCTGCTGTCAAGTTTATTGATCGTGTCTCCGTTTTCAAGAACTTCATAGGAAATTATTTTAATCACGTCAGCAACCGGTGCCTGTTTGGGTGCAGGTTTCTTTTTCTGAGCAGAAAGTGAACATGGTATAATAACTAAAGCCAGGGCGATCAGTTTACAGTAGATAGAGGCCTTGCTTTTTGTGGTTGGATGAATCATTTGCAGTACAATATTAATTATTTCGCTCTAATAATAACGTGCAGGTTAGTAATTTTAGCCAAATTCTATTCGCAAATGAAAATATTCTCTTTTATCCTCATCGCTATGCAATGTCTGGTGGTGTGTGCACAATCGCCGGTTTCGCAAAGGCTTTCTTCGTTTAAACAAGGACAAGAAGAGATTTCCCCTTTCAAAAATATCAACTTCCGTAATGTAGGGCCGACTATCATGAGCGGGCGAGTCACCGATGTGGAAGTGAATCCCGATAACACGAATGAATTTTATGTGGCCTATGCAAGCGGAGGCGTATGGCATACCCTCAATAACGGACAATCCTTTACCCCTATCTTCGACCATCAGGCCACACTTACCATCGGTGATATGGCTATGAACTGGAAGGAACACACCTTATGGGTCGGTACCGGAGAAGTGAATTCATCACGTTCATCATACGCAGGCACCGGTATGTACAAAACTTCGGATACAGGGAAGACCTGGACACGCTGTGGTCTAGATGAAAGTCATCATATCGGTCGTATTGTATTACACCCGACCGATAAGAATACGGCCTGGGTGGCGGCACTCGGACATCTGTACACTAAAAACAATGAACGTGGTATTTTCAAAACAAGCGACGGCGGCACCACATGGAAACAAACCTTATTCATCAACGATACCACAGGCTGTATTGATCTGCTCATCGACCCGACCTCGCCTGATATACTCTATGCCACCTCATGGAGCCGTACCCGCAGCGCATGGAATTTCAACGGATGCGGTGAAGGAAGCGGTATCTATAAAAGTACCGACGACGGAGATCACTGGACCTCCATCACCACCGGCAACAATGGCCTCCCCATAGGGAAAGGCACCGGACGAATCGGCATCAGCATCTGCCGTTCCAACCCATTGATATTGTATGCACTTCTCGATAATCAAAACAATCAGGACGAGAAGAAGGACGAAGAGAAAAAAATGAATGCCAAGGATCTTGCTGATATGAGCACCGACGATTATCTCGATCTGGATAACAAAAAGCTCGACGAGTATTTACGTTCTAACGGATATCCCGAAAAATACACCGCAGAAGGAACCAAGGAAGCCGTGAAAAATAAAACCTATACCGTCAAAGATATCGCCGATTGGAAACTCGCCGATGCTGATGCCAATCTGTTTAACACACCTGTGATCGGTGCCGAACTTTATCGCAGCAACGATGCCGGTAAGACCTGGGCCAAAACGCATAGCTCCCTTCTCGAAGGCGTGGTATTCACCTATGGTTATTATTTCGGCACGGTGAGTGTATCCCCCAACAATCCCGATAAAGTATATATCGCAGGTTATCCGATATTGCTGAGTACTGACGGTGGCAAGACCTTCAAGCAAATCGATGGCGAAAACTGTCACCCCGATTATCATCGCGTGTGGATCGATACGAAAGACGATAACCATATCATAGCCGGCAACGATGGCGGTATCAATATCTCATACGACAGTGGGGAACATTGGATCAAAGCCAACAACCCTCCTGTCGGTCAGTTTTATGCCGTACAGGTCGACGATGCCAAACCCTATAACGTGTACGGCGGCTTGCAGGATAACGGCACCTGGACAGCCTCAAGCGAAACCGTTGAATCGACAGGCTGGCACCAGAGCGGACAATATCCATACAAAAATATCGGTGATGGTGATGGTATGCAGGTTCAGGTCGATACACGCGATAACAATACCGTGTATGTCGGTTATCAATTCGGAAATTATTATCGCACCAATAAGAATACCGGCGAAAGTGCCGATGTAAAACCTGTGCATGATATCGGACAAAAACCATATCGGTTCAACTGGCAGACACCGATCTTGTTAAGCAAACATCATCAGGATTTTTTCTATATCGGTTCCAATCGTCTGCATCGATCCCTGCATCAGGGTGCCAATCTCGAAACCATCAGCGAAGACCTCACTGCCAATGTCAAAAAGGGAAACGTACCCTATGCGACACTTACCACCTTGTGCGAGAGTCCGAAGAAATTCGGTTTGCTGTATACAGGCTCTGATGACGGTATGGTCAATTGCAGCAAAGATGGCGGCAACAGCTGGACGAATATCAGCAACACATTACCGCAAAATCTTTGGGTGACACGTGTGGTGGCCGGTATGTATCACGAAGCCAGAGTATATGCCACCTTGAACGGTTACCGTAATGACGATTTCAAACCTTATGTCTATATGAGCGACGACTATGGTAAGACATGGAAACAGCTTGGACTCAACCTTCCATATGAACCGGTGAATGTGCTTCGCGAAGATCCTAAAGATTCAAGCATATTGTATGTAGGTACCGACAATGGCTTGTATGTGTCATTTGACAGCGGTGAAAATTTTATGAAATGGGAAGGCACTCTCCCACGCGTAGCCATTCATGATATGGTGATACAAGTCCGTGAAAACGAATTGGTTTTGGGTACTCATGGCCGTTCGATTTATATTTCAAAGCTGGATATGATACAGGAATATCCGAAGATCAAAGGCAAGGATCTGGTGATCATGCCATTGACCGACATGAAATATAACGAACATCTCGGACGCAAATCGTCTGCGTATGCTGAGCCGCAAAGTATGAAATTGACCATATCCTATTTTGCAAAAGATACAGCTTCACACACCATCAGCATACTCAACAAAAAAGGAAAAGTAGTGCAATCGTTTACAGAGAAACCTGCCTTCGGATTCAATACAACCACCTACGACATGAGTGTGATGGATACGAAAATCAAACTGTTTTCACCGGCCCTCAGCAAAGCAGAAGATGACAAGTATTATCTCTTGCCGGGAACGTATACTGTTCAGATCGAAAATTCAAAAGGCCTGAAAGTTAGCAACACCTTCATCCTGAAGGAAAAGAAAAAGGAGCACGAAGAAGCGAAAGAAAGAGAGATGGAGTAAAGCAGCAGACACTGATTAAGACTCTATCAAACATGTAGTGATTATCTGTGCACATTCAACATTTCAGTGACAACTTAAAAATAATTTTTTACCGCAAAGAACGCAAAGTAGCCGCAAAGCGCGCAATGTTACAATGCGGGGTTTCTGAGCTTTGTATTCCTTTGTGAGATTAAGCTTTGTATTCCTTTGCGGTAAATAACTAAGCCATTACAAAATGTGTCTTCAATTTTCTTTTTGCATCATGGCAAAAAGAAAGGAATATGTTGGTTAGTACAAATATCAAACCTTGATATAATCTATCAAACATTCAATTCGCCATTCGCATCGGTGGTGAGTACCGAACTCATATAATCGAAATAAGGCCGCACGTTTTTATACATCGCATTGACTTGTTTCAAAAAATCGGGTGACACCACTTCAGCGTCTGTAAAATCATGCCGTAAGATAAATTGTTTATGACGGATCAGTGCAATCGCTTCATGATCTATGGCATATCCTCGCGGGGCAGTGACTACGGCATCGCCTTGCAAAGCACCGAATGTAGTCTTGATAGGTTTCGATTGTAAAAGCGTATTCCAATGATCATGATTGTAATCGATATCCTGTCTGATTCGTTTCAGATCTGCCGGATTGGGTGCAAAAAATCCGCAGGCCAGGAAGCAATTACCCGGTTTGATATTCATATAATAACCACCCCGTTTAAGTTTCGTGGCTCGCTTCAGACTGAAGGCGAAGCGGGCACTATACGGCGACTTATCCTTGCTGAAACGCACATCGTTATAAATTCGGAACAGACTTTTCTTGCCCGATTCCGTTTCCAGTTCGTCGTGTTTATTCATGGCCACAATCAGCTCGTCGATAAAGGCTGTCATATTGGCCTGAGCCGCCAGGTATTGGTCCTTATGATCGGTAAACCAAGCCCGGTTATTGTTCTTGGCGAGATTCTTCAGGAAACCTAAGGTCGACGCTTGGATAGAAATCATTGGATAGCAGATTAGCAGATGAATGTACATTGTGTTGAATGAACAAGGTTCAGACACAAACAAATATACAAGCTCAGTGTTATTGTAGAATGATCAGCCTAATATTTTTGAAATGAGATCGGAATGCAAGCTGATTTTCAAGAAGGCAGCCAGACCCAGTATGATACCTATACCACTGACAATGGTGGAGAAATACAAGAGCCATTTTTTCTGAGTGAGCGAAGTGATTCCCAGCATGGCAATGGAGATAGTCAATAAGGCTTCAGTCATATCAAACTGATCATCAAACAAATTGATGTCTTCATATTCTTTCTCAAAACCTCGCGCCTGAATTTCCAACGCTTTCTTTTCGCTTTCATAACGACTTACCTGTGCTTCATATTTTTGAATCAGGCTGTCTGCGCCTGCCGGCTTTTGTGTACGTATAAGTTCTAAGGTATTTTCGGCAATGGCCTGTTTGGTACTCTTGGCCTGAAAATACGACCAGGCGTCGATACCATGCGCCTGTGCCTGCGACATGGCCTGCACAATGTTTCCGTCTTTGACATTGCACAATGCCATAAACGTGGCTGTGATGGCTACAAACAAGGCCACCCTTGAATTGATATTGCTTGTACCTGCCCTATCAATCGATTCCTGAATGTTGTCAGCGATGTCGCTCATATCATTTAATTTAATGGTTGGATGTACACAGCGTGTGTATCAAAAATTTACGCGAATGTAAGTCTCATTGCCTTCGTTCAGTATCAGCAGATTATTAAATTTTTCAAAAGACCTGAAACGTTGAAAAAATTAAACAGGTATAAAAAATCTTCTCTATATTAGCATTGAAAATATTTACGCCATTTTTAATCTGTGACCTATGTTAATCCAATCAGATAATGAATTATTAAAGAAAGCATTTAGAACCGTGCTCCTCGTATTTATTTCTTGCTTTTTTCTAATCGGTAAATCGTACGCTAAGAAAGAAGGTCAGCCCGCCATCGATTCTATGCGCACCGACCTTAATGCTGACAACTATCGAAATAAGGAAGATAGTGTTAAAGTCAAACTCTTAGTGAAAATAGCCTGGGAATACAGCGGTATCGATCTGGAACAAAGTAAGAAATTTGCCGAACAAGCCTTGAATCTTTCTCTCAAGTTGAATTACAAAAAAGGAATGGCCTGGGCCTATGGTGCCTTAGGCGATTATTATTTAGATATGTCCGACTTTTCAAAGGCTCTTGAGTATTATGGAAAGGACATCAATACGGCCAGAGAAATGGGCGATAAATCAGAGATGGCTGCCGCATGGGGGAATATGAGTGATATTTATCTCGAAACGGGCAATCATGCCAAGGCAATCGAATATGCAGAAAAAGGCTTAAAGATCAATGAAGAGCTTGGCAATAAAATGAATATCGCCATTGGTCATGAGCATCTCGGAACCATTTATGCCCACGAGGGTTATTATTCAAAATCGTTGGAACAATATTACAAAGCCCTGTCCATCTATGAGGCACTAGGAGAGCAACGTGCTATTTCAAAAATCAATATGAATATAGGGCTTGTTTTTGAACGGCTCAACGATCTGGATAAGGCTTTAGAGTATCATACTAAATCCCTGAAAATCGATGAACAAACGGGCGACCAAAAAGGAATGGCAAGCACGTTGAATTCGATCGGCAATGTGTATCAGCAAAAGAATGAGTTTCAAACAGCCTTGACTTGTTATCACAAAGCCCTTGATTTGGCGTTGAAAAACGGGAACAAAAGTCAGGTGGCCAAGTTCACCGCCAATATCGGAACCGTAGCGCATAAGCAGAAAAAATACAAGTCGGCCTTACAATATTATCAAACTTCCCTTGTCAATTTTGAGGAATTGAATGATGAAGAGAATTATGCAAGAACCAGGGTTGTCATAAGCGAAACCATGCTGGCCATCGTACACGAGAATACCTTTGATTCTTTCACTGCCGACAGCGCCGATCAGTATGTCGATGAACAGAAACTGATTACGAATGTCAATGTGCTGCATGACAAAAACACGCTCTTGAAAACTGCCATGCAAGGTTTCGGCATCGCGCTTGACTATAGTCGTACGAATAATATTTTAGAAGTGATGAATGATGCCTATGCAGGGATAGCAGATATCTATAAGACCCGTGGCGATTATAAGAATGCGTTGGCCTATGCCGATAGTGCCAGAGCCATGAAAGACTCCCTGTTCTCAAAAGAAAGCAATGAAAAGATTGTGAAACTCGAAATGAAAAGCGAGTTTGACCGTCAGCATTTGTCAGACAGCCTGAAGCATGCCGCTGAAATTCAGGCCGGCAATTTCAAACTTCAAAAGCAGCGCTTGGGCCTTTATATTTCCATCGCGGTGTTTCTGGCCATCATAGGGTTGACCATCGTCTTTCAACGCGCTAAAACCCGTCGCGAAAAGGCAGCGCAACAGATCTTATTTTCACGGCAATTGCTTGAGATCGAGTTGAAGGCCTTACGGGCCCAGATG
This sequence comes from uncultured Bacteroidota bacterium, assembly GCA_903875055.1. Taxonomy (GTDB): domain Bacteria; phylum Bacteroidota; class Bacteroidia; order Chitinophagales; family Chitinophagaceae; genus OLB11. The sequence continues at coordinate 2,852 of CAIQUX010000097.1, read as the reverse complement.
AATCCACATTTTATTTTCAATTGCCTCAACTCCATACAGGCTTTCATACTCCGTGAGAATAAACTCGAAGCCACCGAGTATCTGCAAAAATTCTCCAGGCTCATACGACTCATCCTCGACAACTCCCAAAAGACCTCCAATACCATCGAAGACGAAGCCGAGATCTTAGGGCTTTATCTTGATCTGGAAAAACTCAGGATGAAAAGCAAGTTTGAATACGAGATCACTATTGCAGATGAATTGGATGCCTCCTTCACCGAAATACCATCCATGGTGATACAACCGCTGGTCGAGAATTCTATCTGGCATGGATTCTCCAATATTCAATATATGGGTCAGCTTACAGTGGCCTTTGAAAAGCAGGAGGATGGTATACGATGCATCGTAGAAGATAACGGTGTCGGTCGCGAAAAGTCAATGCAACTGAAAGGCGAAAAAGGAAAAAATCATGTATCAAAAGGTATGAAACTCATAGAAGACCGTCTCAAAGCCTGGAGCCAGACCAAGGAGCTTCATTATTCATTCGATATCCACGACCTGAGCGGTTCCGAACATGGCACCCGTACCGAAATAACCCTTTATTATCCTCACAATGCTTAATACCATTATCATAGACGATGAACAGGATGGCCGCGATGTATTGCAGATGCTGGTCACCGATTTTTGTCCCGACCTCACCATCGTCGATATCTGCACCAATGGCAAAGAAGGTGTCAAATCTATTTTGAAACATAAGCCGGATCTGGTGTTCATGGATATCGACATGCCCGACATGACGGGATTCGATGTGCTCGATTGTGTGAAGAACCTCAAACTCAAGATCATCTTTGTGACTGCCCATAACCAGCATGCCATACGCGCCTTCAAGTATAGCGCCATCGATTATATCCTTAAGCCACCATCACCGCAATCGCTGATTGAAGCGGTCGAAAAAGCCAAGCAGATAGAATTCAGAAACGATGGCGGTCAATACGACCTCTTGCTGAACCAGTTGAAACAGGAGGATCATTTGCCCGATGTGATAGCCCTGCCGATGGCCGATGGACTGCAGGTGGTGAACATACAGGACATCATGTATTGCAAGGCCGATAGGAATTATACCCATATCCATTTTATCGATAAACGCAAGCTGTTGGTATCAAAGCAGCTCAAGGAATTCGAAAACCTGCTGGCACCCCATAATTTCTTCAGGGTGCATCATTCCTATCTTATCAACCTGAAATATATCAGCAAGTATGTCAAAGGCGAAGGCGGTTATGTGGTGATGAAAGATGACTGCTCCATTGAAGTATCGCGTCAAAAAAAGGATGAATTCCTGAAACTGATCAATAAAGTCTGAGTATTCAGATCGGGGAGTACCCTCATTTCCGCAATCGGTACAATGAAAACCGCCATCGGTACAATAGTGCTTTTCGAGGCCGGTCTGGGGATATAGTTTTGTTGCAACAAATGACAAAAACGTATCTTAACATGAAAACAATCGCAACTTTCTTCGCCCTCCTCGCTTTCCAGTTCATCGCTATCCTGACTGCCAAAGCCGACACACCTGTTCAATGTACTTTCAACGGAGACCCTGCATCCGTTACTGCTCAGGCCGAAACCGACAAATATTGCTGGATCGGTACTAAGGACGGCTTATACCTTATCAGGAAAAAGGGCCACAAGGTTTTTCATATGACCTCTAAAAATTCCCTTCTGCCTTCAGACCATATCACCTCGATTGCTGTCAATGCAAATGGTGAAGCCTATATCGGTACCAATGAAGGTATACTGCGCTATGATAATTATACCTTCCTGCTGATCGACAAAGAAAATTCAGCCCTGAAATCAAATCATATTACCAGTCTGGCCTGCCTTAACGGAACGGACATTTATGCAGGTACGCTCGACAAAGGAATTACAGTTTTCTCAGGTCTTAGCTCAAAGACTTTTACGGCCGACAATAGTCTCATCACCGATAACCATGTGCTTTCTATCGAGCAGAAAGGAAACAACAGTCTGTTGGCCATATTGGAAAATGATCAGCGTGTTTGTATTCGTAACAAGCAATTCTTGACATTGGATTCTGAGTAACGTTTAGATAAGATTCTGTTCTACGAATCGTCTCTCACTTCGTAATTTTAAACTGTTGATTTGGCAACGTAATTATAATCCTATCAGGTTTCTAAAACCTTATAGGATTTGTTTCTGATCATCGTCGAAAGTGCTACTCGCTAGTATAGGTTTCCTTTTTCAGAAGTTAGAAATTGTTTAGTTTTAATGGCCAAATTCAAGTTGCTAAACCTATGAACGAATACCATCAGCCACTGTTGCCTCAGCATACTTACCATCTGTTTTCAAGAGCGGTTGGTCATGAGAAACTATTCTTATCAGATGGTAATTACTTTTTTTTCCTTCGAAAATTAAAGCAACATACCTCAGCTATATGCAGTCTCTATTGTTATGCACTACTACCCAATCATTTTCATTTATTAGCCAGAATGGGGGATGAGGAAAATATCATTAAACATTTTGAGGCGGTAAAAAAGACATCTTATGAATCTGCAAAACACGATTTATCTGATTTTATAATGGAACGTTTCAGCAATTTTTTAAATAGTTATACAAAAGCATTTAATAAAGTAAATCAGCGCAAAGGAGCTTTGTTTATGGATTACATGAAGCGAAGTTGTGTCAACGAGGAGAATGACTTTACCGCCTATGTTTGGTATATCCACAAAAACCCTGTTCACCACCAACTAGCACTTCCCCGCAGAGTCTCGACAAACACACTCATCTCGTACCTCGAATCAAACTGTCGGACGCTGCGGTAGTAGAATTCAATACCCTATTCAGGATAAAATATGTATCTT
>CAIQUX010000096.1 GCA_903875055.1 uncultured Bacteroidota bacterium | reverse complement strand
GTGCCAATATCATTCAGATAAATACTGTTGTCATATAATTGAACCGTCCCACTGCTGCCATCCAGATATAAGCCGGCTACGCCAACTGGGAAATTGGTAACACCACCAGCCCGGATATCGCTGATCATATTGTTATAAACCCTTAACACACCTCCACCGGCTAGGGCCAAGCCTTGTGCATTACCGGAAGTCGTTGCCGTTGTACTGATATTATAAATCTTATTATTATACAACCAGGAAGAATCAAGTCCGCTGAAGCTCAGTCCCACAACGCTGCCAATACCTGTATTGGTCGAATACAATTCATGGACTTCATTGTTAAAGACTTTCGCGCGATATAAGTTAAAAAGCGCCATGCCCATAATGGTACTTGATGATGAATTGAATTGAATATTATTATGGGAAAACGTTTGCAAACCTGAATTGGATGTGTTGCTGTAGATGCCATACGAATAAGACGCAGCCTGCATTCCGATGACATCGATAGAATCAACCGTAAAATTCTTTTGTTGTGAAGCATAGATTCCATAAATGGTACCCGACACAGAACCATTGCCAAGAGATTGTATGCTGCCTCGTAATCCATTTTCGCCCACGACGGCATTGCCATCATCCTGTACCAGCGTACTGGTATTATCAAAATCGTAACCGGTAAACGAGGAAAGTATATTCATGTTCACAAAACGATTATAGCTATTGGTACCTGCCGCAATAGTGGCAGCCTGTGAAGCAGATTGACAATAGACGGCAATGGAATTTGCATTGGCATTGCTCATCGTAATATTGCCGTTTTTGAATGTATTGTATTGCGAGCCATCGGTTGCACTGCTATTGGTAATATGGATACCCCATTCCACCCAGGTCGAAGCGGCAGTGCCTGTCTGTTCGAAATCAATACCATCAAAAATGATATGATCGGCACCCATCAATTCAAGGATGTAGTTGCTGGTCGATGAAGTGCCAACACGTCTGATGAGCGGATTTGCCCCATTGCCTTGTTTCCGGAATGTCACCGGCCAGGCTCCTTCATACCGAATCGACAAGTTGCTTGTTTCGGTAAAGATTTGTCCGTCTGCCACTTCGAAAGTGACCGGTCCAGATGTATTGCGACAATGAAGCGTGGCAATGGCGGCAGCAAAACTATTGAATTGCCCAGAGCCGGTATTACTGATCAGATAGGTGCCGGATAAAGGAGTCAAATCAACAGCCACAGCATTTGATATGACCGATTGATTACTCACAGTGCAGCTAACAAGACAACGATACCAGGTATCTGTCGTGGCCGAAATATCCAGATAGGATTCAGTCGCTCCTGTAATATTATTAAATCCTGTTAATGAATCTATGTTTGATTTCTGCCATTGATACGTGGTTCCATTGCCATAAATAGGATTCGTATATACCGCAAATATTGTATCGGCACAAGGATTTGTCATGCTAACCATGGCAACGGGTGTGGCAGGTGTCCCACTGCATGTCGACGATGAAGTTCCATTAAGTTCCCATGCTCCAAGGTCAGGTGCTAATCCTGAACCGGAGTAACCCGGCTGACCAGCTCGTAACGTACTTGATATATCGTTGGTAATACCTTGAATCCATGAAGCCCCGCTTTCAATACCGGTCGGTGTGGTGATATCGTATTTAAGGAAATCGACACTGCTCCCGCTTGCCGAAACAAATGCAGGTAATTCAGATATGGAATTTCGTTCAGCCGCAGGCACCGCGCTCATAAGATACGACTGATAATCGTTCAGCAGCGAATAGACATTGGTGCCATTGGTAAAGATCAGATTGGATGCAGAAGGTATTCCAGCGTAGAATAAATTACGATTGGAAGCCGGGTCATACGTCGAAGTCAGTAAACCATTTCGCCTGAAAGCTGCGGTGACACCAGTGCCGGAAGGTGTGCTGGTATTGACGATGATATTATTGCGGAGCAAAAGCCGATCGAATAGGTATGCACTGGTACTGGCATATTGATATATTCCCGAACTGCCAAAATTAAGACCACTCGAACTGGCGTTGAAATAAATGGTATTGTGGGCAATGTCTTCTCTGTAAGGGCTAGTCATATTAGACGAACTGATTTCAATACCATTAATTGCATTCGTTGACGCTGATGATGGGGCCGTAAGATTACCAATCAGGTTATTGTATATCTTAATTTGACCAGGTTGGGAATAATTATATAAATATATTCCATCTACTGCTGCAATGTTAGTAGTTGTAGTTAAACTGGCCAGCGTATGTATCTTGTTTCGTAACACCTGAATGTCGCCCCCATAATTTGATGAATTGAGCGCTATTCCTTTGGCAATGATACCGGTAAGGTTGCTGATCGTATTGTCACGAATAAAACCAACTGTAGCGTCACTGACCAGTATTCCGGTGGCGATATAATTTGTTCCGGTTGAACTTAGGTTAGAGACAATATTGGAATCAATATAAGTTGTATCGCTGGCACCGCAATTGGTGGCGATACCATAACACGAACCACCGTTACTCATGTTGGAGAAATTATTACCTGCGATATGTTCCATCATATTGGAATTAGTACTGTTGTAATAACCGTACAAGTTTCCTCCTGTTCCGCTTTTGCTGATATTTCCTGTGGTGGTGTTGTTGCGAACAGATATGTTTACGTTCGTTGAAGTGATAGAAACCAGTATCAGCGAAGAAGCTGTGGCATTTCCAATCAGACCCGCTGGAAACGTATTGTTGTTTACTTGTATTTGTCGGACAGGATATGAATTCGAATAGCCATAACTGTAAAGTCTTATCCAGTCGGCCTCACCGCTGGTATTATTGAGTGTGATGGTATTATTGTTCACAGAACTCACAGCCATACTATACGAAAGATTAATACCATATATCGTGGAAGTTGCAGAAACCCCTCCTGTGATATTATTGACTGTATTGTTTTCGACATGGGCATTGGCAAAATACCAGCAGAAGATTCCTGAGGTTTCGCTTGCAGCCCCTCCGCCGAAATTGATAATGGTATTGCCATTGCCGCTGCCCGCTTGGCCGATATAGATATCCTGATCCATATAATTAGGAACGAGATAGTAACCATAGAACCCATAACAATAGATGCCACGGTGAACATTCTGAATGGTATTTCCAATGATGGTAATATTCACACTACGTCCGCTAAGTGATGTGATGGTCAAGCCATCAGAAACACCTAGTCCCGTTTGTCCGTTGTCGACATAGATTCCGGTCACATACGCACTGCTACCTTTGGTCATGGTGACGGTCGCATTTTTGATCGTCAGGTTTTGTGAGCCGTTGGTAGCAGAAGGTTTATGTACATAATAGCCATATTCGATGCCCTGATTGGAAGCGGCAATATCCAACCCATTGAAGAGGATATTATCGGTGCCATCAATACGTAATACACCATCACCAAAGCCTCCGGAACCTGTAGTGGTATTCGTGCCTGCATCCGTGCGGGTCAGTTTAGGATTGGCCGATGCGCCCGATTTCTGAAAGGTGACTGGGTACAACGCTGAACCAGCTTGCGTCAACGTGATTTGTCCTGCAGCTGTTTCTGTGGTGCCTGATGTCATATTAAACGTAACAGGGCCATTAATGGCAGTAACACTATTCAGGGCAGACACCGCACTAGCGAACGATACATAACTGGCCGCAAGCGATGGAACCGTATTGGTATTGCCGCTTACTGTAATCGAAATTAGCGCGTTGGCGTTTTGACAGAAAGCAACGAAAAGAAAAATCAGGAATGGTATACGTATTGTATTCATCAGATAATGATTGGAAAAAATAAAAAGTAAGAGATTGAAAGAGTGTCAGGAAGATTGCCTGAAATAGAGACATAGTTTGCAGACAAATAATCGTCTTTGAATGTTGGATAAAATATTACTCTACGTGTATTATTAATGAATAAGGACTTTTTGGCAACTTGATGTTTATGGCCTTTCGCGCAATAAAGTTGTCTGGAAATGTGAGGACTCATAGGTCTAACGGAATAAGATCAAATCGCCTTTACGATATTCCAATCCCTTGTATGACGTGTAGAACTGTATGTAATAGAAATAGGTCCCCAATGGCTGATCCGTGCCTTTGTATTTTCCATCCCAGCCTTGCTGTATGTCTGTTGACTGATAAAGCAGCGTCCCCCATCGATTGTAAATATTGAGTTCGTAATTTGATACATCACAATTGTAGAACAAAGGTTTGAATACGTCGTTGATCTGATCACCGTTCGGTGTAAAGACATTGGGGATGCTGGCCATGCAACTGCAATCTCTGGTGCTCACTTTGGTGGTATCGGAACTTAGTCCGCAAAAATTAACCACGGAGGCCGAATAATTACCTGCATCATGCACATTATACGTGAATCCGATGGAGCCATCTTGCCAGGTCACTATCGACATATTAGTCACTGCTCTTAATGTTATTTCCTCACCCTGACAGATAGTGATATCAATGGGCAAGGTAATATAAGGCGGGTTGATGACATGTACTGTATGCGTGGCCACATCTTTACATCCTAAAGCATCGGTGATGGTGAGCGTGACATCAAAGTTCCCCGGACTAGCATAAGTATGTGTGTTTGCCGGTCCCGGAACTCCATCCTTCCAATCCCATACAGTAATATACGGTCCAGTGGCAGTCGAATTATCAACGGCAGTGATTTCGACATTTGTACAAGCCGTATCTGCAATCGTGAAATCAGCATTCATAGGATGCAAGGTATTAATATTCGCATAGGCAGAATCTTTACAACCGTTCTTTTCAGTCACCAATTTTACGGTATAATTACCTTGTGTCGTATAGATGTGCAGAGGATTCTTGGTCGTTGAAAAACCACCGTCGCCAAAGTCCCAGGTATAGGTGTCGGGCACCATGCCGATTCCGTTATCAGCGGTGAATTGCACACTATCCTGCACACAGCCAGGATGCAAGACATACAGGATAGAAGGTGTAAGATTGATGGCACGAACGTAAACGCTGTCAGTCACGTTACATATCTGTTTGAAGGAAATGTCATCGATGGCAAAATCGTTACCGCTGGTGGCTGTTGCCTGATCGGTAATGCAGATGGTGATGCTGGTGTTGGATCCGCTGAACCAGGTAGCATGGAAAGGTGTCCACACACCTGTCGTGACTGGAAGTGCCAATGGTGTTCCTATGAGGATGCCGTTGATTGAAAATTGCAGGATGGCTGGGTTACTTGCCACACAGCTTGCTCCCCAGGCCGAGAAATCATAATAGGTATTCGGAATCACCGTGATAGTCTGACACCAGATATTGACATTAGGTGTGCCTGCTCCGTTTACAACCATCATATTACCAGTACCAGTGGTATGATCGCCAAAACTGGCAAAATTGATATGGGTACTCTGAGGATTGGTGGCAATAGCATATTGACCTTCATTGGATAACAAGCCATACGTGCCTCCGGTGCCATATATGTATGATGATGAAAAGATCGTATTGCCCAGACTGAAGTCTCCGTTCACAATCAAGTTAGTCGGGGTGATCCCTTGAACAGTGAGTATGTAATTTGTATTTGTAGTGCCAACACTTACAATAGGGTTGATGATATTCGGATCTGAAAGTCCGGCTACTGGCGTCCAGAAAGTATCTACATAAGTGGGTGCGCCACCAGTTGAAAGCAGGCCAGGGCTCAGTGTCACACTTGAGTTTTTGCAAACCAGCAGCGTATCAGGCAGGTTGGTGATAGTGAAGTTACACTGACTTTGTGCTATGGTTGAACAAAGCAGCAGAACAAGAGTAAGAAGAACCGGACTAGATCGTTTCATAATAAAGTGTCAATATCAACTGTGAGAAATGTAATGATAAACAGAACACAGAACCTGTATCCCTCAATCATTGCAAATATAGGACGTAATACAGAATGATTTGGTTGTATTCCGTTGACATTTTCTCCGACCTGAAACAGTAGTTTATCTCATTAAAATCACATCACCCTTGAAGTACTTCGACGTCCCGTCGTTACCTACGATATAAATGTAGTACATATACGTATCCATTTCGCATGGCTGGCCTTTAAACATACCGTTCCAACCTTTCTCCGTCTTGTCGTCCGAGGTGTAGATCTGCTGCCCATAACGGTTATAGATCATTATCTGATAAGCACCGATATCTTTGATATCATACCATACCGGTTTGAAATAATCGTTGATACCATCACCATTCGGTGTAAACGCATTAGGGATGAAGATACAATCAAGATCTGGGGCAATGTCCTTCTCAGCTTTCGTCTTGCATTCCCCATAAGAAACAGTCACCTGGTAGATGCCTGAAACATTAACAGTGATGCTGTTTGCCGTTTCGCCAGTACTCCATAAATACGTTGCTCCCGGATTGTTGTCATCATGAATGACGACGGTCGATCGGCCCGGACAAATTTCTTCCATAGGTCCTAAGTCAACCACAGGATAGGCCTGCACATGCAGGGTTTGTGAGGTCAGTTGCATCGGACAAACCGGATAGGTAGTCTGCAAGGTGATGGTAAAATCACCGGCGGCCAAGTAGGTCTCGCTTGGGTTATGTGTATTTACAATCGTATTGCCATTGCCCATATCGAATTGATAACCGACGGTATTGGCATTGAGGGTATCATAAATATACACTTGCTGACCGACACAGATTGATGTCGGTGAAATGGAGAACCTCGCAAGGGTATTATCATCGGCATAGATGGTCTGAGAAGTGCTGTCTGTACAACCATTGATCGTGTCTTTGATCACCAGCCATACCGTATAGGTGCCGTTCACTGAGTATGTATGTGAAATATTGAAGGTATTATAGGTGGTTCCGTCACCCATAGTCCAGGTATACGATAAGTTAGAGCCCAGGCTACTATTGTTCGATGTCACAAGTGTGGTGCCTGTACATACACTGTCATCACTTAAGGTGAAGGCCACATAGACTGGTGCCAGGGTAGGCACTACCACAGCGGTCATGGTATCGTTGCAACCCAGACCGGTGGCTACGAGGGTCACCACAAAAGGCCCGGTACCTATATAGGTATGGGTGGGATTAGGCTGAGTATCTGAACCGCCATCGCCAAAATCCCAATGATAGGAGTTGGCATTGGTAGAGGTGTTCAAGAACTGCACGATAGCACCGGCACAAGTCGAGTTCATGGTATATGTAAATGAAGCCGCTGGTTTGATATAGTGCAAACGGATATACGGATTGGTGCCTGAACAGATATAACCCTTTCCGCAGGCGTTGATACAGGTATCGATATTGCTGAGGAAGCAGGTGTCGTTGAGCAGGGTGGTATCACCAAAAAAGACATAGATGGTAGTATCAGTCGGTGGCCAGTAATTGAGGGTGTCGCCGAAGCCTATGACATTATTGGTGACCGAATCGACCCAATAGATACCTTGCGTCACTGAGTTATTTGCAGTCATCAGGTTATGGTTGCCTACCGGTATGAAACTCCAGCTCTTATTACTAGCTGTCCATGCGCCGCCATTATATCCCGGAACGGTATAGGCCATAGTGCCTGCCGGATTTTGAAGACCCATATACGCGTTACCGGAATTCCAAGAAGCGCATAGTGGTTTATTACCCAGATTCATATCGATACGATAGCTGCCTTCATTGAGGACGATCTGCTGGGTAGCCAACAAACTGTTGCATGAAAACATCGGTACATTATTCCATGTGATGATAAATTTTCGGCAAGGAGCCACACCTTCCACACTATAGGTGATAGTACCTCCGGCGGGCGGATAGATATCCTGATACGGACAGAAGATGGCATTGTTCACCGCAGCGTTTGCATAAGGAAGGGGAGGCCAGCCCACGGTACTCCAGTTATCGACCATACCGGCTTGTGTGAGATCGAAACTGATTTGCCCGTTTGCACCGATAATAAGACTGGTATACTTGTTTTCAAAAAAACAGAATTTGAACGGCAACGGAATGACCTGACTCCAGTAATCGTCCATAACAAGATTGGCCGAAACCGGTGCTGTCTGTGGTTCGAAGAAGTAAGGACGTTGCACCACCTTGAATGAATCAGTGCTACCGAAGGCCTCATGCACTAATGAGTCGGAGTAAGATGAGTTGGGGGTAAACTGCACCCAGAGATGTACGCCATCATCGCAAATATTATCAGGATCGCCTTGTATGGTCATATTGCCGCAAAGGATTTGTGACATCAGGGAGTCGTAATAGCAACCCAGATTGCTTTGCGCATGGGCGGCCGTTGTGGCCAGAAGGAAGAGGAGAATATATAATCGTCTCATTTGTGTAAAGGGTCTATGACATGATAAGACAGTAAAAATACGGAAAAGGTTGTGTAAGGTAAAAAACTTGTTTTTGGTTCAGTGTTCCTTCATGGATTCACTTTAAGGGTATTCTATCTCTATACTAGCACGAGATTGAGGCATTGCCTATTCAACAATCATTTTGCTTTCAACTTCTTAAAAATGGTTGACCTGGAAACATTTTTTCCTGTTTTTACGGTATCCATCAGTTTGCCGAGGAGTAAATCCTCAAATTGGGCATCTCCTATATCCATTACATCTCCGCCTAATTGTTTGGCTAAATCTGAAAGTATCTTTCCTTTCTTCTTGTCGGTTTTAATCAAAATAGCGCTCATAAAGTAAAAGTAATAAAATAATTCGAATTTGATCGTATTCGCTCACATAGCCAGTACTCCCTAGATTGAGGCCTCATATACTTGCGAGATTGAGACGTTGCTCATGTGTGCCTGTATCTCGTGCGTTCAAAATTTCTTCTTTTTCATGAAAGTAATTGAATGGAAATCTGTAGTATAGCACGTGAAGCTGTCGTGCAATTCCTAGGCCTCATTCTCACGACAGTGGAGTGGGTTATATGACTTCGAGTTTCGCAATCAAATCTGGCAGGAAGTCGGAAATTATAGTCCAAATAATTGACAGGTCAACACCCGCATAGTCATGAACAATTCTATTGCGTAATCCACGGAGCCTATGCCAATCAATTGTAGCATGGTTCTCTTTAAACTCGTCGGAAAGTCCATAAGATGCTTCGCCAATGATTTCCATATTTCGAATGACAGCATCAATTGTTTTATCATCCTCCTTAAAATCACTAAAAGTCAACCCCTTCACATACCGGTTGATCTTAAGACAACTTTCAAGCATGTCTTGAATTAAAATGTCATGATCCCGTCTAGACATATTGAATTTCTTTTTCAATCTTAGAGAAGAAATTCGCCTTCAAGCCATTTCTTGAAATTAAGTCAACCTTTCTCTTAATGCGAGCTTCCAGGAAATCTGCTAAATCTATAAACTCAATTCCAATGGGTTTTCTGAAATCAACAATGATATCTACATCACTTGAGTCGGTAAAATCATCACGGGTAATTGATCCGAACAATCCAATATTATGTACAAAGAATCTTTCCGACAACTCAGGCTTTAACGATTTGAGTTCCTGCTTGATGGTTTCCAACTGATTCATGACTCAAATGTAACGTATATTATGTGAATTTTAATTTGCCCTTACCCCTAACTTGCTTATAGCGTTTACTTTTCTCCCGATTGGTTTTGTTTTACACCCGTATTGAGTACGAAGATGACAACAACCAATAGGAAAAATGAATGTTACAGGTCGAGGTTGATAACATCTTCGAACTGGTTCGTAGAGCCAATTTTATCTGTAGTTCGACTTGACGCAAAGCCGAATACGGCGAACAGCATGAATGGAAGCCTTCAGTATAGCATGAGAATCTGTCGCACAATTCCTACGCCTCATTCTCGCTAGTGGGTAATTCATCAGCATTTACTAAAGGTCACTGAGAAATCAAAATATTTTCCATCAGTAATCTTAAACATATAACGTCCTGGGGGTAATTCTGTAACACAAAATTTTGTTTTAACGCTTCCTTCTGGGATCTCATATTCCATTTCTTTAAGCAATTTTCCCTTCATATCATAAATTCTGTATTTAGCCTTGGTACTATTTAGTGTTCCCACTTCTGCGTAAATAAAGTCACTAACAGAATAAAGAGGATAGGCAAAGACAGAATAACCAGGCGGGTTGGATTCTAATTTATATCCAATAGAATCAAACTTGGTGGGAATGTAATTATAGTTTTGAGCTTCCACATTTTCAGAAATAAAAATAAAATTGGAGATTAAAACAAGTATTCCAAGAATCTTTATATGGAAGTAAGTGCCATTATTAAACATGGTTGTCAAATTATAATAGTCTTGTAAATATAGGTTTCTTTGATTAGACTTGTCCTTGAAGTTGCCCGCTAACTTGCTTGTAGAGGAGTTTTAAATCCTTAGCTGTTGAATACGATAGGCATTGCAATATGAACCTGTTTTATGTTCCATAAAAGTAACCCATTCTTCCACAAATCTCTATCCGCTCCACCATTTCATGTATTTAAATCGCGCTAAGGCGATTCGAATGACTGCTACTACCTAATCAGCCAACCGAGATCTTCATTCAGACAACCTAAGACGTCGTCCGAGCACCATGAATGGCCGTCCGTTCACCTCAATTGGCGATCCGGATGGCATGAATGCGAAATTAAGATGCCAATCTAACTAGTTTGTTCGCTAAACTAACTACTTTGTTCGCTAAACTAACGATAGTGTCAGCCAGACTAACGAAAGTATCAGTTAGACTAACGAAAGTATCAGTTAGACTAACGCTAATGTCAGCTAAACTAACGAAAGTATTCGCTAAACTAACGAAAGTGTTCGCAAATCTAACGATTTGTCAAAAAAGGCGTATTTTCGTACTATAAACCCACATCGTATGCTTAAGTTTCATATCAAACCCTTGATTAAAGCCAAAGGATTCAAAGCCAATACGCAATTTTTAAAATCCCGTTATGGCTTTTCGCATTATAACTCCGTTAAGCTGATGAATGGAGATGCACGCACGCTAAATCTTGACCTTCTTGAAACCATGTGTATCAATCTCAATTGTACACCCAATGATCTGATCAATTATACCCCCGATCCCAAGCTAATCTTGCCCCCCGATCATGAGTTGCATAAAATAAAAAAGTCGGACTCCCTGTGGAATCCGATCGAGCACCTTAAAATGCTGGCTCCCGAAGATATTAATGAGATCACTAAATTTATTCAGGAATATAAACAAAAGAAGGCTAACCCTTCATAATCAATATGGCTTACACGGGGTATTGGTGCGTTGCCTACCTGTTGCCAGCGATAAAAACCTGTGCGTGGTTTCTATTCAAGCACAGGGATTTCGTAATCGCAACTAAGTGTTGCATCGGCATTATGAAGCAGCAGATGATTCTCACCGACAAGCAGACTACTACTTTGTCGTTGCGATGTCTGTGCCGATGCTACACCCTATACTATTGCGAGATTGAGGCGTTGCCTATGTGTGCAGGCATCTCGTACTTTCAAAATTTTTCTTTTTTATGAAAGTCATGGAATGGAAATCTGCCGTATAGTACGAGAAGCTGTCGCACAATGCCTACGCCTCATTCTCGCCAGTGGGTAAGTCAAAATCCATGATACTATTCCATATCTTTACAAGCACGACCACGATACGAATATATTTTTTTATAAAGAAGGTTAGTGGGGGGGTAAACCTCGGAATTAAAATGAAAAACATTTTCAGCCTTATTGCTATACTGGTATTTCTTAAGACAAATTGTTTTGCACAACCGAATACGTATCTTAAGTACTCAACACAAATTCAATACAGCACAAATGCCATTAATGCAGGTGACTTGAATATTATTACCTCTGAAACGACG
>CAIQUX010000095.1 GCA_903875055.1 uncultured Bacteroidota bacterium | reverse complement strand
ATAGATGCCTTTACTGGCATAATACCCTTCGGCCACCATATTCAATTCAAGTTTGGTGGCGCTCACTGAGTATCCCTTTCCGATAAAATTTCCAAAGGTCCGGTTGCGGCTATGCAATGAATAGCAGGTCACTAGCAAGTCTCCTAGATACACACTGGTATTATAATGATGTTGAGTTTGTGTAGACATGACATCCATGAATTGTTGTAATTCAGCAAAGCAATTAGTGATGTACACACTCAGAAAATTATCGCCATAATCGAGGCCATGGGCGATACCGGCACCAAGGGCGTAAATATTCTTCAATACAGCTGCATATTGTACACCATAGACATCATTGCTCAAGACTGTTTTTAAATATTTATTGGCAAAGTAAGGTGCAATGAGTGATGACAATTCGATATTCTCTGACGCAAAAGTGAGGTAGGATAATTTTTCTGACGCAATTTCTTCAGCATGACAAGGTCCTGCGATGCAGCAGTAATGATTGATAGAAACCTGAAATTCGGTTTCGAGATATTCATTCAATAACACATTCTGATCAGGCAAAATACCTTTGATGGCAGAAAGGATTATTTTTCTTGTAAAGATATCCTTTGGAAGTTGCGAGATGGTATCAGTGATAAACGCAGATGGGATACCGATAAGGATGATATCCGATTCCAGGATACACATCTTCACATCATCATGCAATTTGACAAGTTTCATATCATAATTCACTGATTTGAGATAATGAGGATTATGATGAGTATTCCGCAGATGATCAATGGCTGTCTTACTTCGCATCCACCAGTTGACGGAATGTCCGTTGTCGGTGAGAATTTTTACAAGGGCTGAGCTCCAGCTTCCGTTTCCGATAATAGCAAATTGATGTGTCAAGTGAATTTTTCTAAGGCTCTAAGATACAAACAGAATATAAATTCTTCTAAGGGAAATTAATAATTCGTTGCCCATATCCGTTCCTGAATATACTAAACGACTTTACTTTTTATCATCTCCGCTTCCCATTTGTACAGGATTTTCCTCATTTAATAAAAATATTCCCCATCTGCTCATTTCCTCTTGTGTGGCAATATAGGAATTGTATGTTTGTCAGGTGAAAGCTATGAAATCCGTCTAATGACAAACAATATTTAATTACTAACCATACTTATCTACCACACAAATAAACGATTATGAAAAATTCAATCTTACTGTTACTGATCTCATTTTGGGCTTTTCAAACAGAGGCTGCCAAAATAAAAGGGAAGGTCACCGATGAAAAAGGTGAAACCCTGCCGTTCGCCAGCATCTATATCAAAGGCACCACCAAGGGCACCACGTCCAATCTTGAAGGCAATTATTCGTACGATTTACCCATGGGCAACTATACCTTCATTTGTCAATATGTTGGATTTCAAAAACAGGAAGTTGAAATCAAGATCGATGCTGAAAGTATCACTAAAAATTTTGTACTCTTGTCACGAGGAAAGGAACTCAAACAAGTGGTGATTAAAAAAGGGGAAGATCCGGCTCTCAGGATCATACGTAAGACTATTAAAAAACGATCTGAGTACAATAAAGAAATTGATGCTTATAAGGCCAACGCGTATATCAAAGGAAGCTTCAAACTGAATGATATCAATACCTCAAAAGGCATGATGGCCTTGATGGGTATGTCGGGCAAAGATTCATCCAGCAAGGCTGAACGGGCTGAACTCGAAGATTCAAAAGGCATACTTATGCTGTCGGAATCATACAATGAAATTTCGTACAAACGACCCGATAAGCTTAAGGTGGTTGTAAAAGGCAGTCGCGTAAGCGGAAACCAGAGTGCTTATGGCTTCAGTGAGCCCTTGTTTGTGAATATGTACGACAACAACGTGACGATCTCTGACCAATTGAATCCGAGAGGATTCATTTCACCGATTGCAGAAACCGCTATGCTCAGTTATAAATATGAATTGCTCGACACCTATCAGGAAGACGGGAAAACCATCAGTGTCATCAAGGTGATTCCACGACGTAAATTCGAACCACTCTTTGCGGGCACCATCAATATCATTGAAAATGAATGGCGTCTGTATAGCGTGGATCTGATTGCCGATCAGGAACATCAGCTGGCTATTCTGGATACCCTGCAGATCAAACAGATTTTTATACCTGTACATAATACCCTGATGGTGAAGGACCAGAGTTTCAAGATGAAATTCAAACTGATGGGTTTCGGATTCAGCGGTAATTTTGTGAATGTGTTCACTGATTATGTGTTTGATTATGATATCAAAAAAACCTTTGACAAATATGTACAGGAATACGACAAGGAGGCGCTCACCCATCCGAAATCATATTGGGAGACTATGCGTCCTGTGCCGCTGGATACAGATGAGGTAAAAGATTATATTAAGAAGGACAGTATTGAAATAGCCGATAAGGCTAAAAAAGATTCTACGAAGATCAAACCTGAAAAAAATTCATTTGTGTCCATCGTAACAAAAGGATATAAGCGTTCACTCAAGAAAGACCAGCATGTGAGTACCTCACCTATCATTAGCGTAGGCAGTTTACTTAGTCAGGTAAATTGGAATACCGCCGAAGGATTGAGCTATTCCTACTCAGTTCATTACCGTAAAAAGATAGACGAAGACAAAGCCTTCAATGCGAATCTGGATATGCGATACGGATTCAGCAATCAGCAATTCAATGCGAAAGTCAACACACGCTATACCTTTGGGAAAACCAATAAAAGTATCCTTCGGATTTCAGGAGGCCGATATGTATTCCAATATAACAATAACGAACCTGTGAATCCATTGATCAATTCATGCTATACACTTTTTTATGGCAGAAACTATCTGAAGTTGTATCAGGCCTGGTTCGGGACTATTCGCATGACCCATACATGGATCAATGGGTTTTCATTGACAGGCCGACTCAATTATCAGGATCGTATGCCGCTTGCAAACAGCAATCTGTTTTCCTTCAAGAGGAAGGATGTGGTCTTTTCTCAAAATTATCCGGTCGAAAAGTTAAGCTCTATGGAACCCAGACATCAGGCTATTTTGGCATCTGTACAAGCCAGCTACCAACCCGGTCGGAAATATATCAAGTATCCTGACAGGATAGTCTCTACGAAATCCGACTACCCGACATTTCATGCTGAGTATGTCAAAGGCCTCGCCATGTTGAATAGTGATGTCGATTATGACCGTTGGAAAATAAGCATGCAGGATGATATGAATCTTCGCTTATGGGGTACCTTCATGTATAGGGCTACAGTCGGTGGATTTATCCAGAAGAAAAAAACCTATCTGGCCGACTATACACATTTCAACGGCAATCAGATCGTACTGGCTTCTCCGTACCTGAACAGTTTCCAATTATCACCCTACTATGCCAACAGCAATACCGAACATCTGTTTGTGACCCTGCATGCCGAGCATCATTTCTATGGCCTGCTCACCAATAAGATTCCACTGTTCAGAAATCTTAAATGGTATCTGGTTGGAAGCGGGAATGCGTATTATGTCAATAAAAACAATAATTATATCGAAGTGTCAGCAGGACTTGAAAACATCGGGTACAAACTGCTGCGTATATTGCGTGTCGATGGCGTAGTGGGTTACAGCAATCTGAAAAATCCGATGTATGGGATACGAATCGGTATCAATTCATCGGCTCTCAGTATAGATCTTGGTGGAAGTAATGATGAAGATTGATGATGATGTCGTTATGAAATAACACTATCATCATTCATAGGTCATGATACCGTTCTCAAATCGTAGAAGATACAGGTATTTGTTTTCATAGAATTTGATGTTGCCTTTTTCCTTGACAGGTACAATCTTGTATGGCGTGATGAATGTATAGGCATTTTCACCGATGTGTTCATTGAAAGGTACTCCGTATTTACGCATCAGGCTACTGAAAAAATACAAGCTTTCAAATCCTTTATATACCACATCTGACGGATATCCACCCATATGTTTCTTATACTCATGATTGATATACAAGCTTGAAGGTGTGATCTTATCGATCATGTAAGAGGCTGTGTAATACACTGGCATAACTGGAAATTCATCAGGCCTGCCAAGCGACTTTATCGACTCCATCGTCGGCATGCAATACACTTTGATACCGTATTGCTTTGCATACGGAAGCAGTATTCTCAGATTCTTGACAGCCACGGTAGGATCAATGATTCCCAAAATGATCGTGGTACCATGCAATGTATCAATCACATTCAGCAATTGCCTGATATCGATCTCATCAGTTTTCAATTCCATTTCCTTGAACCTGCCGGGAAGCGGATTTACCATATCATTTTTAAAATACATCAGGGCATTTCTTTCTGCAACGCTGCTCCGGTTGATGAACACCACATTGTCTTCAGGATATTTTGCCGATATGCTTTTGTGTAATTTTTCGATATGCGAAACCAGTCGAGGCTGCAGAATGGTGAAGTAGGCGTTGGCTTCTTGTCCGGCATCGGCAGGCGACACAGCAGAAACAAAATTGATCCTTTTCTGCAAACCGAAATCAGCCAGTAATTTCAGATCCGAAACACTGGCATTGCCGATAATCAGATCCATGGAATCAAGAGTTCCGGAACGTATCAGTCCTTGTACATTCGTCGAATCTGACCGGCTGTCATGCACATATATATCCAGATTGAATCCGAGTTTCTTCAATGTATCCGCAGCAATCTGGACCCCCTTATAGAAATCCAATCCCGGCATCATGAACTTTGGAATTTTGGTCAGATTGGGTTCCAGTTCCACCGAATCAAGATACATCGGTGTGAGTATAGCCACCTTGTATCGCTCTTTCTTTATCGCTTTCGGATACCCGGATTCTTTCGTCAGGATAGCCTTCTGTTCGACAACTATCGGTTTATGCTGAGCGTTGACACCTAGTGATGAAAGCAGCAGAATGAAAAAAAGAATACGTGTATGCATGGTATAGAAAAATACGGAATTAAGGATTATTCCCATTCAATGGTTGCCGGAGGTTTTGAACTGATATCATAGACCACTCTGTTTATGCCTTTCACCTTATTGATGATTTCGTTGGAAATGACGGCCAATACTTCATACGGAATATGGGCCCAGTCCGCCGTCATTCCGTCAATACTAGTAACAGCACGCAAGGCAAGTGTATATTCATATGTGCGCTCATCACCCATCACACCGACACTTTGCACAGGCAATAAAATGGCGCCGGCCTGCCATATCTTATCATACTGACCATGTTCTTTCAGGAGATTGATATAGATGGCATCGGCTTCTTGCAAAAGCTTCACTTTCTCTTCGGTGACTTCACCCAGAATACGAATACCTAATCCCGGACCAGGAAACGGGTGTCGCATGATAAAGGAATCAGCGAGTCCGAGTTCATGACCAATCCGGCGCACTTCATCTTTGAAGAGCGAGCGAAGAGGCTCGACCAATTGAAGATGCATTTTCTCAGGCAGACCACCCACATTATGATGCGATTTAATGGTCGCAGAAGGTCCGTTGACGGAAACACTTTCTATCACATCGGGATAAATAGTACCTTGACCTAAAAACGAAATATCAGTCAGAAGCACGGCTTCATCATGAAATACATCGATGAATCCGCCACCTATTATTTTTCTTTTCCCTTCCGGATTGCTGACGCCTTTGAGTTCATTATAAAACTTAGAAGAGGCATCAACACCTTTGATATTCAAACCCAGTACCTTGTATGATTCCAGTACGTCATTGAATTCGTTTTTGCGAAGCAGCCCATTGTCTACAAAAATGCAAAAAAGATTTTTCCCGATTGCTTTATGGATTAATGTGGCGGCTACTGTACTGTCGACACCACCGCTCAGGGCCATAATCACTTTCTTATCACCTACCTGCTCACGGATCGCTTCGACTGTCTGCTTGATATACCCAGCGGAGGTCCAGCTTTGAACACATCCGCAAATATCGACCACGAAGTTTTTCAGAATAGTCTTGCCATTATTGGAATGAGTAACTTCTGGATGAAATTGCAGACCGATTAAGGGGTTTGGTGTATCTTTTATACTGAAAGCAGCCATAGGAATACTATCCGTCTGTGCAATCACTTCAGCATTTTCGGCCAGTTCGGTAATCGTATCGGCGTGGCTCATCCACACTTGGTTCTGATCGGCAATCCCTTGCATGATCGTATGCCCGGGCCTGATATTACATAGCCTGGCTCTGCCATATTCTCTTGATGATGACTTTTCGACTTTGCCATTATAGAGTTTCGTTGTAAGCTGTGCTCCATAGCAAATGCCCAATACTGGCAATTTAGCATTCATGGCTTTTACATCCACGGTCGGAGCATTTTCTTGATTGACACTTGAAGGACTTCCTGAAAGTATGATTCCTTTCAATGAAGGATCGTACTTTATTTCTTCATAGAAAGGAATGATTTCACAGTATACATTTAGTTCACGCACATTTCTGGCAATCAACTGGGTGTATTGAGAGCCAAAATCCAGTATTATTATTTTCTCTGTCATACGTTTAATTAGGCTTGCGCTGTTGGACCTCCGAATTGCATCGGGATCGAAACGGGTTCAAGATCTTTGATCGTGCCATTCGCTTGTTCGAATTTCTTCACGTTTTCTGCCAATGCCTTCAATAAGCGTTTGGCATGCTGCGGTGTCAGTACGATTCTGGATTTCACCTTGGCTTTGACGGCGCCAGGCATCACATTGATAAAATCAACCACGAATTCGGCATTGGAATGCGTGATGATGGCAAGATTAGAATAAAGGCCTTCGGCCATATCTTCACTTAATTCTATGTTCAGTTGATTTTGTTGCTGATTGTTTTGTTCCATTGTATTTTTATAAGACTGCGAAGGTAAGAAAGTAAGTGGAATAAACTATGGAAATAGCCGTTTGAGCCCCGATTGATTGAAAATGCTGACTGGCAAATTAATCATTGAAAATGAAGCAGATTCCACCCTTATTTTTTACATTTGTTCAATGAATCGATTCCGGCATTTTTTTGAATGGCAATTATTTGGCGTCTGCACAAAATTGGGTGAACGTTTCAATATTTCTATCACCCGGATCAGAATGTGGTTTATCTATATTTCATTTCTGACTTTCGGTTCTCCCATCATTCTTTACTTCATTCTGGCCTTTTGGGTAAACCTGAAAGAATATATCCTTTCCGCAAGGCGAAATCCATTGAGGTGGTTTTAAAGAGTCTTGTTTGAATCCCAAAGTGTACTAATTAAGTAAATACAGTACATTAGCATTTCAACTGCCTTCCTTCGATGAAGAAACGACAATTCCTTAATGACCTGTTTTTTACATCCCGTTTTTTTATCTATTGGGGACTTCTCACACTCATTTTTCTTGTCACTTACTTCATTCCACAATTTATCGTTGTGGGCAGAAGTCTGCTGGCTTTTTTTACCTTACTGACTTTGCTGGATTTCATTCTGCTTTTCTTTTCAGGTAAATCAATCAGTGTAAAACGGTCGGTTCCAGATATGTTTAGTCTGGCTGAGGAAAACCCGGTTAGTATACAAGTACGGTCAGGCTTCAGTATTCCATTGACAGCTTCCGTTATTGACGAACTGCCGGTACAATTCCAGAAAAGAGATTTCATATTGGCCTGTGCTCTTGTGCCTAGCAATACACATGAAATAGGGTATCAGCTTACGCCGACCATACGTGGCGAATACAAGTTCGGGGATATCCATATCTATGTATCCACTGCTTTACGATTGGTGCAACGACGATTTACAGCAAGCGAAGAAAAGACGATAAAGGTCTATCCCTCCTTTCTGCAACTCAGGAAATTCCAGATCAAAGCCATTCCCGATATGAATGCGTCTGAGGGAGGCCGACGATCGTTTCGCCGGGGATTAAGTACTGAATTTGACCATATCAAAGAATACACTCGTGGTGATGATGCACGCACCATCAATTGGAAGGCAAGTGCCAGAAGAAGTCAACTGATGATCAACTCATTCATGGATGAAAAATCCCAGCAAGTCTATTGTCTGATTGATAAGGGGCGATTAATGAAAATGCCGTTCGATCAGCTGAGTCTGCTTGATTATTCGATCAACGCCGCATTGATGTTTTCGTATGTGGCCCTGCAAAAAGACGACAAGATCGGATTAATGACTTTCGGTGAAAAGGTCGATGATGTGTTGCAGCCTTCCAAATCCAAAAAGCAATTCAATGTAGTCATGGAAATGCTTTACAAACAAGATACCCGTTTTCTGGAGAGCAATTATGCCGATCTCTACGCAGTAGTAAACAAGCGCGCTGGTCAGCGAAGTCTGATGTTGCTATTTACCAATTTCGAAACCTATACAGGCTTTGAACGCCAGCTTCCTTATCTGCGCAGCATCAATCACAAACATCTGCTCTGCGTGGTGTTGTTTGAAAACACAGAAGTGTCTGTCAGACATTCATCCATAAGCGATTCGATGGAAGATATCTATATCAATACTATCGCAGATAAATTTGTGTATGAGAAGAAAATGATAGTGAAGGAATTACAAAAAAACGGCATATTGGTCATTTATACACCGCCATCAAAACTGACTTTGAATGTCGTGAACAAATATCTTGAACTGAAAGCAAGGCAGTTTATCTGACCTTCTTATTCGGACAGTATTTTTATTTCAACCCGTCTGTTGATCTGTTGTAGTTCTTCAGTCCTTTCGTCTTGTGTGATTTTCTGTGTTCCTCCATACCCTTTATAACTGAGTCTGCTTTTATCGATACCGCATTTATGTACTAAGTGAATATAGACCATTTCAGCCCTGGCAACTGACAAATTATCGAGACCGGTATCGGCATCATACCCATCCAATTCCACTGTAGTGCAACAAACATGACCCTGAATTTCTATTTTCATGGTAGGGTTTTCTTTCAGAATGTCGGCAAGATTTTGCAGTACAGGAAGAGACTCTGTTGTCAAAATGTGACTGCCTCCATAGAAAAACAAATTCTTGATTACGATTTTACGACCGACCTTAAGGTCCTTCTTATCGATCTTTTGAATGTCTTTCATCACTGCCACTTTCTTATCAGGCTCAGCAGTCTTAAAATGAACCGTAACCCTTCTGTTCATCTGACGTTGCGTGTCAGAAAGGTTAGGAACCAGAGGTTTATCTTTTCCATATCCTATACACATCTTGATGGCCTTTTGGTCTATCCCGTTTTGAACCAACAACTTCTTTACTTCGGCGGCCCTATTTTCAGATAAGGCATAATTATACTCTTTAGATCCGACACTGTCGCAATGACCCTCTATGACCACGTCACTTATTTTATTTTTGGCAATGATCTTCATCAGACCCAGCATGGAAGAATCGGGGATGGTTGATTTATTGAATTCAAAAAGCACCACATACTGCATATCCTGCGCCTTCATCGCTGTGCTTAGACATAAGATATAAAGAATGATGAATGCTTGTTTCATGACGAATCCAATCAAAGATAAAGAAGAAAACATTAGATTTGCCAACATATAAACAATTAATATGGCTTCAAAAACACCTACGGAATCGATGACCACCATGAGTGAACTGATTCTGCCCAATGACACCAATACATTGGGTAATTTAATGGGTGGTCGTCTGATGCACTGGATGGATATAGCCGCAGCCATGGCGTCCATGAAGCATTGCAACTGTCCGGTGGTCACCGCCTCAGCTGATAATATATCCTTCGAAAATCCTGTCAGGTTAGGAAATGTGGTTACAATCGAAGCCAAAGTAACTCGTGCATTCAGCACGTCGATGGAAGTATACATCAAAGTCCATGGAGAAGACCTGCCGACTCAGTTTAAGTATCTTTCGAATGAGGCTTATATGACTTTTGTGGCGTTAGACCCTAATGGCAAACCCCGAACGGTACCTGAACTTATTCCCGAAACGGACGAAGAAAGACGAAGATTTGAGGGGGCTTTGAGAAGAAGGCAACTGCGATTGGTATTATCCGGCCGAATGAAACCCGATCAGGCTACCGAATTGCGCAAACTCTTTGTAGAAGACATTCTTGAGAAGTAGGACTTCCCTAAAAAGGAACAGTCTCTGCTTGGAAAAGCAAAGACTGTTTAATCCCTAACCAAATCAACCTATGAAAAAATCTTAATTAACCTATTTTGTATTGCAAATATATGTTGATATTCCATACTTCAAAAAAAAAAAAACCTTAAAGCGTATTTTTGTACGATGAACTGATAAAAGCATCGCCAATTCTACAAAAAGTTCTACAAATAATCCACTTCCTAACGATCAAAAATTAAAATACATGAGACTCCTCATTTTGACATCCATATTGATAACTGTACTGCTTTCCTGTCAATCAAATGTAGATAAAACCAGCCATCAAGGGCATTCAGGAAAGCTTGATTCAATTTTTACGTCGTATTGGGAAGAACGAATGCAGCTTTTTCCCTTGGAAGCAACTGCCTGCGGCGATAATCGATATAATGACCGTTTGCCTGTCACCATTAGTGACACTTACCGACTTAAAGTCCGTACATTTTATCAAACCTATCTTGATAAACTGAAAGATATTCGTGAAAAGTTATCTGCTGAAGATGAAGTCAGTAAACAACTCTTTGAATATGAACTTAATCTGAATATCGAAGCCCTTTCATTCCCATCCAACCTGATGCCTATTAATCAGTTCTGGAGCTTCACGCTCGAGTTCCCTCAACTTGGAAGCGGCACAGGAAACCAACCCTTCAAAACCGTCAAGGATTACGAGAACTTTTTAGAGAGAATCAGATTGTTTCCTGCCTGGGCTGATACAGCGATTGCCAATATGCGTAAAGGAATGTCGTCGGGTTATACGCTGCCGAAAACCTTGGCAATGAAGGTCATCCCGCAATTGAAAGGCGTCATAACCACAGACCCTAAAAACAGTATTTTTTACGGACCGGTAAAACTGTTCCCTTCAGATTTTTCAGAGAATGATAAAGCCAGACTGACGCAAGCTTATCTGTCAGGCATCGCCAATTCGATCATGACTGCTTATACTAAACTCGCCAGTTTTGTTGAAACAGAATATCTGCCTGCTTGCCGCACGACCGATGGCATGGATGTCTTACCGAATGGCACAGCGTATTATCAGTTTCTGATCCGTAATTATACTACGACCCGTTTGACTCCTGACAGCATCTATCAACTTGGTCTCAATGAAGTGGCCTATCTGAAAAGTGAAATGGAGAAAGTGAAAGAACAAGTTCATTTCAAAGGAAGTCTGCAGGAATTTTTTCAATACCTGAATTCCGACAAACAATTTTTCCCTTTTCATTCGCCAAAAGAAGTGCTGGATAGTTTCAGTGCCATTAAAATGACAGAAGACCTTCATCTGAAAGAATTATTTGAAACCGAACCTAAAACAAAGTTCGAAATCAGACAAACGGAAGCCTATCGGGCAGCCAGTGCGAGTGCCGAATACAATCCGGGGAGTGAAGATGGAAGCAGACCGGGCATCTTTTATGTGCCTGTGCTCGATGCCCTGAAATTTAATGCCGTCGGTATGGAAACCTTATTCCTCCATGAAGCCATACCCGGCCATCATTATCAGATTTCATTGCAACAGGAAAATAATACGCTGCCTAAGTTCAGGAAATTTTTATCCTATAGCGCCTACGCTGAAGGATGGGCATTGTATACCGAAACCTTGGGGAAAGATTTAGGTCTGTATTCAAACCCGTATCAGTATTTCGGTCACCTAAGCGATGCCATGCACAGGGCCATCCGACTGGTGGTCGATGTATCTATTCATACCCGACATATGACGCGTGAAGACGCCATAAAATACATGATGGATAATGAGCGCATTTCAAAGGAAGAAGCCACATCAGAAATCGAACGATACATGGCAATACCGGGTCAGGCACTGTCCTATAAGATCGGGCAGATTACCATTTCACGTATGAAAGCAAAATACAAAAAGGAACTTGGAAGCAAATTCAATCTTCCTGCATTCCATACCCAATTGCTTGATGGTGGCAATATGCCTTTGGAAGTTCTTGAGAAAAAATTAGCAGTTTGGGCCAAGACATATTAATTTGCAATAGTTAAACTCACTACCCTTGCGTTTTGTCCCCGATTTCATTGCTCAGTTTTTTACCAAAGGAAGTCCTTTATACAAGGACCTGCAAACCATGCTTGGATTCACGCCAACTAATATCGCCTTGTATGAGTTAGCTCTTTGCCACCGGTCGAACAATGCCAACTCTACGGAGAACAATGAACGGCTTGAATTTCTCGGAGATGCCATCCTGGGTGCCATCATCGGTGAACACCTGTTTACAAAATATCCAACCAAACCTGAAGGTTATCTGACCGATATGCGTTCCAAGATCGTGAACAGGAAAACGTTGAATCAGATTGCCCTGAAGATCGGATTGAAATCCATCATGAAATTCAATGAGCAGGATTATTATTTACGGAATTCCTTAATCTTTGGCAATGCATTGGAAGCTCTTATAGGCGCCATTTACATCGACAAAGGATATGCCACCACACGTACGTTTCTTCGCAAACGAATTCTGGTACCGTTTGTCGATATTGAATTGCTGGAAAATATCGAAGTCAATATGAAAAACAAACTCATTGGCTGGGCCAGTAAACAAGGCAAGACCATTGAATTTGTTGTGCTCGAAGAAACCATGGAAAAAGGCCGGAAACGATTTACCGTCGGTGTCCTTTATGAAGATGAAATCATCGCCAAATCCATGGCCAGCAATAAAAAGGAAGCCAGCAAGATAGCGGCCGAAGAAGCCATCAAAAAATTAGAATTGGTATAAATAACCATTCACAAAACATAACATACTACATGAAATTTACTCCGTCCGAACTTAAGACCTCCCTATTCCATCAATACCTTTTAGGCGCCATCGCACCTCGACCGATCTGCTTCGCATCCACGATAGACAGTGAAGGTCATCCAAACTTGTCACCCTTCAGTTTCTTCAATGTCTTCGGAAGCAAACCGCCGATATTGATCTTTTCACCTGCCCGAAGAGTCAGGGATAATACCATCAAGCATACCCTCGAAAATTGCATCGAAACAAAAGAAGTGGTCATCAATATGGTCAATTATGCCATCGTGCAACAGATGAGCCTCAGCAGCTGCGAATACCCGAAAGGTGTCAGCGAATTTGAAAAATCGGGACTTACACCTATCGCATCTGAACTGGTAAAACCCTTTCGTGTGAAAGAATCACCGGTGCAGTTTGAATGCAAAGTACTTGAAGTGAAAGAGACAGGCACCGAAGGCGGAGCCGGCAATCTGATCATCTGTGAAGTGTTGATGATGCATATCAATGATGACGTACTCAATGAACATCAGCAGATCGATCCGCATAAGATCGACCTCGTAGCCCGTATGGGTGGCGATTATTATTGTCGTGCCAGCGGTAATGCCGTTTTCGAAGTGGCTAAACCCAATATGAATCTGGGTATCGGTATCGACGCCTTACCTGAACATATCAAACACAGCCACATATTGACAGGCAATCATCTCGGACAATTGGCCAACAGCACTTCCATACCTGACGCAGATAAGCAATTCATGTTGGATACGACTAAAAATCCTGAAGAACTGGCAAAAGAATATCTCGACAAACATGATGTTGATCAAGCATGGCAAGTGCTTCTTCACATGAAGCCTTGATGGCCAAGCTGTCCTGAATAACGTTAATCAAGAACCTGTTATACACAATGACGAATATGATGTACTCCGCTTCGCAACAATCGGAATTGCTTGCCGGCGCCAAACAATTGCTTCACATTGAAGTCACGCCCGAACATCTTGCGCAGCTCAAAGACATTTTAAATTTTGCCGACTGGACGTATTATGTCAATGACAATCCCGTATTGGCCGATTCGGAATATGATGCCTTGTTCAAAAAATTGAAGGTACTCGAACAACATCATCCTTCACTCATCACACCTGATTCACCGACACAACGAATTGCGAAAGGACTGAACAAAGACTTCCCTTCTGTGGCTCATCTGGTACCGATGTTAAGTCTGGAAAACAGTTATGATGCCGAAGACCTTTTGGATTGGGACCGCAAATGCAGGGAGCTCAGCGGACAGGAAGATATTGAATATTGTGTGGAACCGAAATTCGATGGTGCCAGCATTTCGCTCATCTATGAAAACGATTTGCTCTTCCGCGGTGCTACACGTGGCGATGGTGTGCAAGGCGATGATATCACCAACAATACCAAACAGATCCGTTCGGTGCCATTGATGGCGTCTCTATCGAAATATCATATCCGGCAGATTGAAATCCGTGGTGAAGTATTGATCAATAAAAAATCATTCACACAAAACAATGAAAAGCTAGTCGCTGACGGACTCGCGCCTTTGGCCAATCCACGTAATGCCGCTTCAGGTTCCTTACGGATGAAAGACCCTAATGAGGTGGCGAAACGCGGACTTGATTCCTTTCTGTATCATGTGAGCAATCTGACATTGAACGAAAATGAATCTTATCCCGACGAATTCAGAACACATTATGATACCTTGAAAACATTGGAATCGCTTGGGTTCAAGACCTCCTTCTCCAATACGCGACTGATACACGGTATCGCCAAAGTCATTGATACTTGTCTGGAATTCGAAAACAAACGAGATGAACTTCCCTATGAGATTGACGGTATGGTGATCAAAGTAAACCGTATGGATTTGCAGGATAAGATCGGACAAACATCCCATCACCCGCGTTGGGCCATTGCCTTTAAATTCAAGGCGCGACAAGCGACCAGCAAATTGCTGAATGTGGAATATCAGGTTGGCCGAACAGGCAGCGTGACACCGGTAGCTAAAATCGAACCTGTGTATGTAGGTGGTGTCACCATCAGTTCCTTGTCTCTTTTCAATCAGGATGTAGTGAAGGAAAAAAACCTGATGCTGGGCGATACGGTCTTGATCGAACGGGCCGGAGATGTGATTCCTTATGTGGTGAAATCATTTCCTGAACTCAGAGATGGAAGCGAGCAAGTCATAGACTTTCCTACGCATTGCCCTGTCTGTCATGAAGCCCTTTATAAACCTGCAGAAGAGGCCGTGTGGCGCTGTACCAATATCAATTGCGAAGCACAGGTCATAGAAAAGATCGCGCATTTCGCCTCCAAAGATGCCATGGATATCAGAGGATTGGGTGATGCCCTGGTACGAAAGTTTTTCGAACAGGGTTATCTGAAAAGCATAGCCGGCATTTATTCTCTTCCTTTCGAAGAGATGAAAACGATGGAAGGTTTTGGTGAAAAATCCATGACCAATCTGATGGAAGCAATCGAAAAATCGAAGACTCAAGCACTGAATCGTTTGCTGTTTGGCCTAGGTATACGTTATGTGGGTGAAACAACGGCTAAAACACTGACCCGACATATTTCGCATATCGCTGATTTGTATTCCATGAGTATCGAACAGCTTTGTACGTTTGAAGATGTGGGTATCAAAGTAGCAGGTTCCATCGTCGATTTCTTTTCACATCCCGACAACCGCCAACTGATCGCTGAACTCGAAGCCTGCGGTTTGAACTTCAGGAATGAGTTGAAACAAGAAATTGTGAGTGGCGGACTGGCAGGAAAAACATTTCTTTTCACCGGCACACTCACCATGAAACGAAGCGATGCCGAAGCCATGGTAGAAGCCAAAGGCGGCAATATACTGGGCAGTGTCAGTAGCAAACTCAATTATCTGGTGGTAGGTGACGATGCCGGCAGCAAACTGGAGAAGGCCAAGAAACTGGGCACCATCAATATCCTCACAGAAGAAGAATTCATGACGTTGATTGAAAGTTAATCTTAACCAAAAAGAGGAAGGTCCACGGTATCACAGAATATTTTTATGCCTGATGTCAAGCTATTTGCATCTGATAAAAACCTTACTTTTGCGGCATGGATTTCAGACCCTCTCGCTTCGAGATACTACCCACCATTGTTAAAAATTTATTGATCCTGAATGGTTTGCTGTTTCTGGCAACCATCGTCATGGGCAAGCAAGGCATAGACCTTACTGAGTTTCTGGCCCTTCATCACTGGAGCTCTGAAAAATTCAGATGGTGGCAATTGGTCACACATCTGTTCATGCATGGCGATGTAGGTGTCATCGGTGCCAATTACGAAGCCGGTTTCATGCATCTCTTTTCCAATATGTTTGCCTTGTGGATGTTCGGTTCCATTCTTGAAAATACCTTCGGACCCAACCGCTTCCTTTACTTCTATCTGCTTTGCGGAGTAGGCGCCTCCATCCTTCATCTGGGTGTGGTGACCTGGCAACTGGCCGGTGTGCAGGATGTGGTGTCACAATTCAATCATCCGATTACGCTCGATCAATTCAGTGCCTACCTGACTTCACATCATTATTCGAGAAATTCACAATTGGGCGCCATCCTCTACGATATCAAACAGCAATGGGCCGCTGCAGCTCCTGTCGGACCAAGCTTTATGCAATCGATCTCCGTTGAATTGCAAAAATATCTGACCATGCAACGCGATGTGCCAACAGTCGGTGCTTCGGGCGCCGTGTTCGGTATCCTCTTCGCCTTCGGTTATCTGTTCCCCAATACAGAGCTATACTTATATTTTATTCCCATTCCGATCAAGGCAAAATACTTTGTGGCATTTTATGCTATCTTTGAATTGTATGCAGGTATACGCAACAGTGCCAGCGACAATATCGCTCACTTTGCTCATCTGGGCGGCATGCTGGTTGCCTTCATCATCATCAAAGTGTGGAATAAAACAAACCGAAAAAGTCTCTACTAAATGGGCATCTTCAATTCAAAATCTATTTTTCAATTTACATCCAAAAGCGATATCATCAAGATCGTGTTGGTTGTGACCATCCTGTTTGTCCTGCTGCAGTTTATCCGTATCAGCATGCTGATCAATTCAAACAGTGATACCGATTTCTATACCTATCTCTGGAACAAGTTGAGCATCCCTTCGGATATGAAATCTTTTATCCGTCAGCCATGGAGCCTGTTTACCTACTTCTTTCTCGACGGTGATTTCTGGGGTATCGTAGCCAATATGATCTGGCTATGGATTTTCGGCACTGTCATCGAAGACCTAAGAGGACCCAACCGCATACTTCCCATCTTTGTCATCGGAGGCATCGCAGGCGGTATCTTCATGCTGGTCTTAGGTCTGATCAAACAAACACCTCCGCAACTTTTTACCGGTGCTTCTACCTGCATCATGGCAGTGGCGTTTGCGGCCGTATTCTTCAAACCGTCCTATAAGTTCTGGGCCTTGTTTGGTGTGGGTATTCCTATCTGGGTATTGGTGATGCTGTTTGTCGGGTTAAAAATGGCGTCCATTCAGTTATATAATATTCCCAGTCTCTTCCTCTTGTTGGGTGGATTAACGATAGGTCTGCTTTACAATAATATCCTTTCCGTCTTTTTTGAAAAATGCACCTACTTATTGAAGCAAAGCGGCGCCATGATGGACAATAAGAATTTCGTATTGAATAAGGAGCCTGAAACCCGCCGTCGAGTGGCTAAGGATATTCCGTTCAAGCATGTTCATATGTCGCCATCACGTATCGATGCCATACTCGACAAGATCAGTGAACGCGGTATCAATGCTCTCAGCAAAGAAGAACGACGTTTGCTTGACGAATATAGCAACAGTAAAAAAGAAAGCTAAGCATTGAGAAAATTCCTGAAATATAGTCTCCTGCTTGTCAATATATTCTTTGCTCTTTCACTGGCATCTGCCAAACTTATTCCGTTTTCCAATCCGTATGAATATACATTTCTGGGTTTACTGGGTCTGTTCACACCGGTGTTGGTTCTCATTAATGTCATCTTTGTTTTCATCTGGCTGTTCAGCCGAAAGTTCCTTTATATCTTATTGCCCGTCGCTGTGATCTGGTTTTCGTGGAATGTATTCAGTGTTTTTTTTGCCACCAATTATCAGGCTGTGCAGGATTTCAGCAAAGCAAAGGACAAGTTCACGGTGATGAGTTATAATGTACGTCTTCTGGATCTGTATCATTGGAATGACGACAAGAATTCCCGTAAGAAAATCATCAGCTTCTTCAAAGAAAAAAACCCGAGTGTACTTTGTATTCAGGAATTCTATTCGAACAATGATTCCGTCGGTGTCAACAATATCCGCGCCATACAATTTTCTTGTCATTACGAATATATGGCTGAGTGTAACATGCATGTTACTAAACGAGGCAAATGGGGGAATATCATCTTCTCGCATCTGCCGATTGTGCATACAAAAAACTATGAGATCGATGTACAGGGAAACAATCTGCTACAAAAAGTCGATGTCGTTTGTCAACAAGACACCTTTTCTGTGTTCAATCTTCATCTGAAGTCTAATAGTTTCAGTAAGGAAGAAGCTGATCTGGTAAACAAAGAAACTTTACCTGATTTTTCAGATAGCACTATTGTACAATCAAAATCTATCTTCATGAAACTGCAGGACAATTCGGTAAACCGTGGTCTTGAAGCTGATTTGGTTGCATCCATACTTGCACAAAACAACAGACCTTTCATAGTTTGCGGCGATTTCAACGATATCCCAAGTTCCTATGTCTACTTCAAAATCAAAGACAAGCTGAAGGATGCCTTTCTTGAAAAAGGTTTCGGTTTGGGAAAGACCTACCGCAATACCATACCTGTAATTCGTATCGATTATATCTTTCATGATCAACGATTCGGGTTACAGGGATTTGAAAAATTCGATGTCCCTTACTCAGACCACGAACCTTTGATGGCGAATTTCAGTATCTTGCGCGATGCTACTTCCATCAGTAATTAAACACTACAATGACAACTGACTTATTGAACCTGCTGCGATGTCCGGTGACACGCGAACCTCTCCAACTCGAAATCCTCTCGAAAGGCATGAAACTGTATGACGGTCAGGAAAAAGAAATCATCCTTACAGGTATCTTACGAAGCAGTGATTGTGTATATCCTGTCATCGATGGTGTGCCGCGTTTGCTTGTCGAAGCCTGTATCGATTATCAAGATTTTTTAGCCCGACATATTTCGAATTTCGCAGACGTAAAAAATACGTTTGAAACGAAGTACAGAGGTCTGCTCAACTTTGTCTTGAAAAAGAACAAACGTACCAAACAAAGTTTTTCGCAGGAATGGGGTTTGTTTGATTACGAGACCGACAAGGTTTGGGATGCCGATCAGGAAGGTATGCTCGATCGTTTTCTTCGCGAAAATGATGAAAGTAAAAGTTCGCTGAAAGGGAAACGAATATTCGATGCCGGATGTGGTAACGGCCTGCTCAATCAATCTATCGCTGCCTGCGGCGCTGAGATAGTGGGTATGGATTTCAGTCTGAGTATAGAACGTGCGTTCAAACAAAATACCAATAGCATGGCCCTCTTCATACAAGGTGATGTGCAGTTTCCTCCCCTGGCGTTTGAATCGTTCGATATTGTGCATAGCAGCGGTGTGTTGATCTGCACCACCAATTCTGAACTCACCTTCTCATGTCTTGAACCTTGTGTAAAACAAGGAGGCAAGATCAGTGTCTGGCTGTATCATTTCCGTGACGACTTCATCCATAACCTCTTCAATAAGGTTCGTAATTATACGTCGAAGTTGCCGGTAAAATTTCAGTATTATCTTTATTCGTTGACCTTGCTGCCTGTCAGTTATGTGATCAAGCGAATGAAAGGCAATAAGCAAAACAAACGCGAGATGATGATCGATATCCTCGATTGGTTTTCGCCTGAGTTCCGCTGGGAACATGCGCATGACGAAGCTGCGGCATGGTATACCAAACGAAATTTCCATTCGGTGAAAGTCACCACGAATGAGTTATTCGGATTCAATATTATCGGCGTGAAGGGATAAGTTTTCGGTACAATGCATCAAACTGTTGCGCCACACTTGCATACGAATAAAGGGCCGTGGCTTGCTGAGAAATAGCCGGCAAATCGAATGAGGCATACTTGTTCATCAGATCGCGCATCTTGCCGACAAGGTCATCG
Source organism: uncultured Bacteroidota bacterium (assembly GCA_903875055.1). Taxonomy (GTDB): domain Bacteria; phylum Bacteroidota; class Bacteroidia; order Chitinophagales; family Chitinophagaceae; genus OLB11. The sequence goes on along the minus strand of CAIQUX010000095.1, from coordinate 834 downwards.
GTATCACGCACATTCACTTTGTATCCGTTGGCAGGATGGATAAGTTCCTTCACACCACCTATATTGGTGACGATGGCAGGTCGCCCGCAACACAAGGATTCCAATACCACACAGGATTGACTTTCCGTATCACTGAAGATGATAAGGGCCTCGCTTTCTTTCATTGCGGATGCCACTTGGCTGTATGGAATTTCACCTTCAAAAAAAACGACCTTGTTCAGCAACTGCTTTGACTCAGCCAGTTGATAAAATTCCTCTTCAATACGGCCGACAAACTTCATACTGAAATCCTGACGTTCCTGCCACAACCGTTCTGTCGCTTCGATGATACCGGCCACATTTTTCAAGGGTATCATATTGGAAATATGTATGAAGCAGAAACTTGTTTTTGGCAAAGGCTCGGTGTACGCAAAGAGCTGTGTATCCACCACATTGGGTATCACGGTATATGGCTTTTGTACTACCCAATTATTGATGTCTTCACCCAGACTATGACTGACGGTGGTCAATACATCGGCGTATTTGATCACGAGACGGGTAGCATAACGGAAAAAGAAATTCCTGCGTTTGAAATGATCATCCAGAAAGGAATTGTAAATACCATAATGTTCGGTGACGATATAAGGCACCTTATAGACCCATTTATAAAACAGGGCTATAAGACCGGCCTTGATGGGTATTTGCACATGTATGAGAGCGGGCCGACCATGAAGACGTATGAAGCGCAGATGGATGAGAAAGAAATTGAGCAGACCGAGAAGATGATAAAACCAGTGATCCCGTTTGACATGATTGGTGTAGATATGTTCGGTCAGCTTTTCGTTGCGTACGATT
>CAIQUX010000094.1 GCA_903875055.1 uncultured Bacteroidota bacterium | reverse complement strand
GGCAATTATGGGCAGTTTGCACCTAACTTGGTTCGTAACACAGCCGAAGGTGCTAACATGGCAGTAGCCAATGCAGTAATCGTTTATCCTAATCCTACGATGGGCGATTTATATGTAGATGTCAGTTCATCTTCTGTGACCCGTGCTACCTTTAAAGTGATGGACATGACCGGTAAAACTGTCAAAGTAATTCAATCAGACTTGATTGAAGGCTTGAACAAGATCACTGTGAATGTCGGTGAATTAGCTAACGGTATGTATATGCTGAAAGTAGTGGACGGTAAAGCGTTGAACTACGCACAAACGTTCAACAAACAATAATGAAATCACGAGGCTATGTATTTCATAGCCTCGTATTTTTCTCATAGAGAGTTCAATGTTGTAAAACCCCATGTTGTAAACAACTTTATAGTGGATTAGTTTCACTATCGGAATATGAGAAATGTGAATAAACATGGTTGAGAGAACTTCAGATCAATGTAGTGTTGATTTTTGTTTTATAATTTGCGTGTCCACTTTTAATAAATAAATTATTTACCAAACCGGGATTTGGTAATTATTCAAATAAAAAATAGTATAATGAAACATAAATACAATCTTAGTTCATTTACAAATAAACATATCCTTACTACAACGGTTAGCAAGTTTGTGAGAAATTTGGTTATGATTGGTTTTTGGGCTTTGGTTTTAATACCACAGGCCTTAAGGGCTCAGGCTTCATTTACGATAGATTCTATCGTTGTGGATGCACCTGTTACTTTTTGTGTCGGAAATGACGGTTCAATTTTTCCTTATGTATCAGGAACAGGACCTTTCGATTATAAAGTGGATGGGAAGCCTTGGTGTTCATGTACTACTAATTTTGGTGGATTAACTCCCGGAACACATACGGTCTATGTAACAGATGGTAGTGCTGATACGCTGTCAGGTACAGTCGTTTTAGCTACTCCTGATCCAATACATGTCACATTTGATGTGACTCAACTTAGTGGTTGTAGCAATCTGAGTGGTCAATTGACGGCTCATTTTACTGGTGGTAACAATACCCCTTTATTGGCCTATGCTACTGTATGGTCCGATTCTTTAGGAAATGTATTAAATCCTTATCCAGCTTTCTCAGGTTATGATAGTGTGATTTCAAATTTAAGTGCCGGTATCTATTCTGTTACTGTAACTGATAATGGAGGTTGCTCTTCTTCTTTTTCGTATAATCTACCAAATCTTTGTCTCACACTCGAGCAAGAAATTTCTTGTAATGGCGCCAATGACGGTTTTGTAAGTGCTGCAACAGCTGCTTCAGGAAGTTGGCGCTACAATATTGATGGCGGACCGTTCACGAATGAGATCGGAGAATTTCATGATCTTACCCCGGGACTTCATATTATTGGTATCAAAAATTATATTAGTGGGGTTATTGTTGGTTATCAATCCATCACTTTGTCCGAACCTTCACCGTTAGCCATTCATTTTACCTGGGATGCTATTCCAGACTGCAATGGTAATCAAGGTGTTCTTGAAGCGATCATTACAGGAGGTACTATCAGTTCTTGGCCAGATTATCTCACAGAATGGAGTAACTCTTCTAATGTATTATTAAATCCTTCGCCAAACAACTATGATAGACATGTTGCAAGTCTTTCAACTGATACTTATACTTTGTCTATCGAAGATGAGCAGGGTTGTCATCTAACGCAGTCAGTCACATTGCCTGATCTTTGTGCTTTATTGGATCAACCTATTTCATGTCATGGTAATCATGATGGCCGTGTAGAGGCTTCGACGCATGCCTCTGGATCATGGACATACACTATAGATGGGGGCTCGCCCAATACCACAGGTATTTTTGAAAATTTAGGACCTGGATCTCATACAGTTGGTATCAGCGATGGTACTAATATTGGTTATAAATCTGTTTCAGTGCCGGAGCCTGATGCGTTAGCCATAACATTGATTGTAGATTCATTACCTGATTGTAATAATCACTTTGGAGGCTTAAGTGCTTTGGTGACTGGTGGTAGTCTGATTTTATGGCAACATTATTTGACTGAATGGACCAATTCGTCTAATGTTCTATTAAATCCTTCGCCAGATAATTCTTCAACACATATAGGAGGATTAACGCAAGACAGTTATACTTTATCCATTGAAGATGAGAATAACTGTCATTTGAGTTTATCAATGACATTACCTGATTTGTGTCTTGTACTGGATCAAGAAATATCTTGTCATGGTAGTCATGATGGTTCTGTTGTGGCATCTACCAATGCACCTGGATCATGGACATACACTATAGATGGTGTCTCGTCCAATACCACAGGCATTTTCCCAATGCTTGGACCAGGTCTTCATACTGTTGAAATTACAGATGGGACATATACTGGTTCTAAATCTATTTCTGTTCCTGAACCGGATCCGTTGGCCATCACGCTCATAATCGATTCAATACCTGATTGTATTGGACATTTTGGTGGTTTGAGTGCTTTGATAACGGGCGGTACCGTGAATTTATGGCCGGGGTATTTGACTGAGTGGAGAAATTCATCAAATACTATTTTAAATCCGGATTCCAACTATTGGAGACATATCGGTGGATTGGGGCAAGGTACATACACCTTGTCTATAGAAGACGAACATGGTTGTTTGCTTTCTGAATCTATCTTACTGCCTGATTTATGTTTGGATCTCGATCAGGGCATTTCTTGTTTTGGGAATCACGATGGAAGTATACTTGCTCATACAAATGCCCCAGGTTCTTGGTCATATAACATTGATGGAGGACCATTTGATAATACAACCGGGTCGTTTGTGGGTCTTTATCCTGGACCACATACCATCGGAATTACAAATCTCATTTCCACGGGATATGGAGTTATAGATGTTCCTGAACCTTCACCTTTGGCTGTGAGTTTTACAATTGACTCACTCGCAGGATGTGTTGGCCAATGGGGTGGTGTGAGTGCGCTTATTACAGGGGGCAGTTTGAGCAATTGGACTGCTTATCTGACTGAATGGAGAAATTCCTCCAATGTACTTTTAAATCCAGATCCAAATAATTATGCAAATCATATAGGTACCCTACCAACAGGAACTTATACATTATATATAGAAGATGAACATCATTGTACCCTAACCGAGTCAGTTTATTTACCTAATTTATGTTTGATAGTTGACCAACATGTATCATGTCATGGTTTCAATGATGGATCCATACAGGCATTAACCACATCACCTGGAAGTTGGATTTACACCATTGATGGTGACAATGCCACGTCTACACCTACCGGTTTCTTTATCGGATTAACACCTGGTCTGCATACGGTTTGCGCGTATAATGGCACAAGCACTTTATGTGATACGATCAGCATATTTGAACCTACACCTTTATCAGCCTATGTGAGTGTCGATTCTACAGTATCTTGTCATGGAAATGATGGTCAATTATCTGTCCATATAACTGGTGGTACCCATACAGTTCAGAGTTATCTAACCAACTGGACCTTAAATAACGGGCCGACTTTGAATCCTGGTATATTCGATACCACAGTTAATGGTTTACTTGTTGGTACATATAATGTACATATCGAAGATGATCATGGATGTGTACTGAATGTAACATCACCTGCTTTAGTTACCTCAGCACCTATTGTTGTCAGTGCTTCCGCGGATGCATTGATTTGTTATGGCGGAATGACTGAGATAGCAGCAAGCTCAACAGGCGGTGATGTATCGTTACTTCAACCTTATATTCATACGATAGGATCTATCGTTTTACCTGATTTATTTGCAGCTGGAACCTATACAGTCGTATCAACAGATGCGAGAGGTTGTACAGGAACCACTTCAATCACAATTGCGCAACCAGCATTGCTTCAATCAGCAGCTACAGTCAATGTTTGTGATTCATACACATGGGATTCGCCTGGAACCGGCGATACGTATACCTTAAGTGGTGACTATACCAGGACTATAATGAATACTACAGAGCAATGTGACAGTGTACTTACGTTACATTTGACTATCAGAAACAGTTCAACCTCGAATAATACAGCGTATGCTGCTAATTCATACACCTGGACGAATGGTGTGACTTATCATTCCACAGGACAATATTCATATACAATAACGAAT
>CAIQUX010000093.1 GCA_903875055.1 uncultured Bacteroidota bacterium | reverse complement strand
ATGCATCCAATTTTATAGGGTACGTACGATGATAACATAAAACAGTCGTATCATTTCTTTCTACTTGATATCGCTAAAGCTATTTCCGCTCATTTGCTCCCTATGTCCATATAGTTTATTCAGCACATGTTCAGCTACGTGTTTATGTAACATCAAAAGTATCCTGTTTCTATGTTTCCTTTTTTCTCTTCACAGAATTTTACCAAACATTGCAAAGCCGATGTAAGCATCATCGCTTCGTTGTTGTTGATTTTATACCGATTGGAATTTTGCAATAGACCCAATTTCGATCTGCTTCATTTGTCTTAAACAAAGTAACCATCAGTAATTACCACTGTATGTATCCAAAAGAGTTTGGAATACCTTGAATATCAAATTGGTATTCTTAAAATGACATCCTTTAGGCTACTAAATTGAAGCTTATAAGATCATTAGAACTTTATGGCATTTATTTTATAGTAACTCTGTTTATTTTCATTATGACAAACAACAAATTCTTTGTAAGTATAATTACTCATAGTTAATCAAATTGTGAATAATTTATTATATTTGTGTCTCTCAACTCACAAAACACTAATATCATGACAAACAACATCGTCGAAATCGACTTGAGCAAACTAGATGCTGAAATTGCCGCTTTGCAACTTCAGATTGAATTGCTCACAAACACCAAGCGCTATGCCGAAAGCATAGGCATGAAATCTAAGGCAATACCTGTAATTAAAAAGGTTGCCGGTAGAAAAGCAGGAGTGAAAGTAAAAAAAACGGCTAAGACAATCAAACAGCCTAAAGCAAAAGGGACTTTAGGTGTCACTGATTTCATCCTGGCCTTTTTAAAAGGGAATGAGCATTCAGATGCGAATACCGTTATTAAAGCCTATGCCACGTATTGCAAGAAAACGGAAAAGCAGGTAACTGGTAATGTATCCAATGCCTTGTCTCGTTTAAAAACAGCTAAGAAGGCTAATAACAGAGCCAAAGCAGATGGAAAAAAGAAAGGCACCGAATGGTTCCTTACAGGGGCTAAATAAAAAGACAGTTTTTAATGAATCAAATGGTCGGTGTATGCCGGCCATTTGATTTTATATGACGTCATTACAATGTTCTGTATACTACAAACCATCCATTATCATCATCAACTTATCTTAAAAGATTTCAGAAACATTATAGTGCTTTAAATACAATTCGAGGCATTGTTGCCAATGATATTGACGATGTGAACCTTTCTCTCTTTATTTTCTAGACATCGAATTGTTCAACCCAAATCTACTACCTTGTCGCACTGCGGTTTGTTATCCTTTGACTCCTGGTCAAGATCAACTTTTCTTCTAAAATGACTAAGATCCATTATCTTTCATTTCTAGCAGCGTCCGACATTTCGATCGAGGATGCGAGACGTTTTAATCATCATCTTTTTCTTTCCTGTCATTGGACTGCGTAGCATCATGAATTTGATTTCCGTTGTTATCTTTCATGTCATGCTCATTGCCGCTTTTGTGACACGAGGCACAATCGCTGATAGTATATATACCTTCTTCGTTATGTTTAGCTATAGTATTCCCTTCTGAATGTTCATGGCAACCGTAGCAAGTAAAGGAACTGTAATTATTGGTTATATGGCAAGTAGTACAAGTTGCAGTATGATTTTGGTCAAGTTGAAAATACGCTGAATGATCAAAAGTTGAAGGAACCCATTTACTTGTACTGTGACATTTTTCGCAATTTTCTTTGATTAAGCTATGATAGTTATCCTTAGGTTTTTGATGGCAGGAAGAACAGTCCATTTTGTTCAACAGCACATCATGATTAAATGAAATTGATCTTTTCCAACTTTGGGTTTGATGACAACTATTGCAATCAGTAAGAACTTGTGTATGAAGTTTGTCAGCAGGCTTAGTATGGCATACGGTACAATTATTTTTGATAGTTTCTGATAATAATTCATGCGTAAAGCCTTTTAATGTATTCTCTGGAGTCACTCCCTGATGTTCGGTATGACAAGAGCTACATGCCGTTTTAGAAAGATGATCGTGAAATAATGTCTTATTCGCCTTACCTGTTGTATCCTTTCCAATGTCAGAAAGCTTGTGACATAAGACACATTTTTCATTTGCAATACCACCAAAAGGTTTATGGCAAGAAAGACATTCATTATTCAATTTTTGATGTCCCTTTATCAATTCACCTGGATTAACCATTGAATGAGGGTATTGTATTACCAGAAATAATAAAAGTCCGATGGAAAGTAAAATATATAGCTTTTTCATTTGCTAAATAGTAAAATAGTTACAATATGAAGAAGCGATAAAATTCCAAGGGCAAAGGCCATAGGCAAATGAACTACTCTCCATTTTCTCATTGCATCAACCGTTATGGTATCAAGAAACAGTTTTTTATCAGCTTCCTCTTCACTTACCCCTGATAATTGTAGTTTTTGTCGGTTTGAACTCAAGGCCAGACTTGCCTTCTTAAGTAGAAATTTACCAACTAATCCACTTGCCACATTCATTAGCAACAATAAAACGGCTAGCCATGGCAATATGGCATTGAAATGTATGCCTGCATGAACCAGAAGCAAAACTGAACCTATCCACGCAAGATATTCATGTATCAATAAAAGATCTTTGGGTGATCCAGATTGAATTATTTTTCGTTTTCGTAAAGAATAAAAAAATGAAACCATAATGATGCATGTGCCAATTACACCCAGATACCGGCCGATAAAGACCAGGTGAAAATAGTGAAGCAAATAATCAATAATAATGGTTATAAAAATCATTAAAGAAAATAGAAACAGAAATGGTAAAACCTGCTTTATAAAAATTGGAACTTTCATGTTTTGTAGTTAGTCATTATCACCTTCTGGTTCATACTCTTTGTTATTGAAATACGATAAATTTATCTCTGTCAGTTAATGTGAAGTCGCAATGTTTTGGTGCGTCAGCGTATGTATTCCCAAATTCAGGACAAACCAGATATTTGGTTGGCATGCTATTTACAGTATTCGAATTGATATTACTCAAGGCCTGTTCAAAAAACACTTTATGCTTTCGTTCTGTCTTCATGGCAAAGGTAAGACTTAAAAAAGCAAGTTGATTATCAGCAGTTTCTGCAGTTTTCAAAAAATCAGGATACATGGTCTTAGCTTCATAGGCTTCTCCATTCACATCGTCTAATAAATTCTCTTTGGTTGTTTTAACAGTGTATACTGGCTTTATAATTGGCACAGCTGAATTAGCATCTTCTATGACCATTTTATGATTATTCCCGTGAATATTTTCCGCTGCTGAAACTGCGTTATACAGTAACGCGATATTATGATAGCCTTCTTCTTCTGCCTTTTTTGAAAACGCTTCATATTTTGCTGTTGCTGTCCTTTCTCCTTTATAGGCTGCTTTCATGTTTTCAATTGTTTTTATTCCTGCGTCCATTTGTTGTCGGGTTATCGTTGTTTTTTCCGCCATCTTATTTTCACAAGAAATGATTACAAAGACACCAATCAAGGTTACGTATACATGATATCCAGAGAATAACTTTTTCATTTTTATAAGTGTTTAAGTGTAAAGCCAGGGCAAAGGTATTCCTGATGTTACTCTTTCTTGTTACACATAAATGACAAATCTTATATAGTTCACACATTTTCATGGTGAGCTGTCAACAGTATCATGTCAATACAGGTATGGACAGTAAGTCTTTCAGAGAATGGACTATAGATATGCCGGTCTTTCATTCACCCATAAAAGTTCTGTGGATTGTATGAAACATTCTGGATAAATAATTTGGAACCTAATCAATAATGTAACAAACGTTGCGCTTCACATACACTTATGGCAGCGAGGCGGTTAATAACCACACCTTGTTAGCGACTATGGAAGACCTACTTCCATCTTTAATCCGACTTTCCTTCTATAAAGAATACTCACTCTCCATAGAACGACTTTCAACACAACTCGCCTAGTGAATTTCGAATTGTGGAAGAATTCATAGAATGGGATCATACATTATCTTCTACAAAATACATGTCTACTTCACCCTTTCCTTTTGCCATCACTTTGCCACGGTACGAACACCTGAATAAATTTTTCACCAGTTCATAGGTTGCACCTGAGATATTCACCATACCGGCTTCACCGCTGCTTTCCATTCTCGATGCAACGTTCACCGTGTCGCCCCAGATATCGTAGGCGAATTTTTTAATACCAACAATGCCTGCTACCACAGGGCCTGTATGAATTCCGATTCTGATCTCGAACGGGGCTTCCCCTTTGGCTTCTTTTTCCTCTTTAAGTCGGATCATAAAATCCCTAATCTCCAGAGCGGCCTTCACGACGTTTTCCGGATGAGTTTGATTGGCTTTAGGCAATCCACCGACGCACATATAAGAATCCCCGATTGTCTTTATTTTCTCTATGCCGTGTTTCTGGATAATCAAATCAAAGGCTTTGAAGCAATGATCGATCTCTAAGACCAGTTGCTCCGGAGTCAGCTTTTCACTGATCTGGGTAAAGCCTTTAAAGTCTGTAAACATCACGGTCACCTCTTCAAAGTTCTTTGCCTTGGCACTTCCGGTACTTTTCAGTTCTTCAGCCACTTCCGAGGGTAAAATATTCAATAACAATTCTTCACTCCGGTTCTTTTCTTTTTCCACAATCTCCTTCTGTTGAGTTATGATCTTATTTTGTTTGTTGCGTGTCCGTAATGATCTGAAAATAAATCCGGCAAAAACCAATGAGATAAAAAAGCCTGCAATAAAATAATTCTTTTGTTGTTTCTGATGCTTGATTTGAGCATACTGGATAGCCTCCTTGATCTTATTCGCGGCGTTAAGTTCAGTTGCCTTCTTATCAACTTCATATTTGGTTTTTATATCACTCAGCTGTTTTGAATTTTCAATATTGAAAATACTATCGGTCATTTTCTTGCATAGCACCTGGCTATTATATGCCTCTTTATACTCTCCGAGGCCAAATTCAGCATCCGCCAGATGTTCATAACCCAAGCGCATATTATCTACATCACCGATATCTTTTGCGAATCCGATGGCTTTAAGGGCTTCGACTTTGGCCAGTTTATAATTTTTAAGCAGAATACTTAACAGGCTCATATTACCTAAACAGAGTGCGCTTCTGCTTTTGTCATCCAATTGTCTGGCTATTTCATAGGATTTATTGTAAAAGTCTAATCCTTTGGCGTATTCCTTCTTATCCTGATAAATGAGTCCGATGTTATTGTAATTTGTGGCTACATCCGGCAGGTCACCAATTTCGATATGCAGCTTAAGGGATTTGAAAAAGTATTCCAGGGCAATATCCTTTTTATCCTGATTGTAATAGATTTCAGCGAGATTGTTGTAGGTATTTGAAAGGGCCATCTTATCTCCAATCTGCTCAGCATACCTTACGGATTTCAGCATGTATTCGATTGCTTTATCATTCGCTTTCATATACGAATATATTTGACCGATACTGCCATAGTCTTGCGCCAACATATATGCATTCTTTCGTTCTTCATCGATTTTAAGCGCTTTCATAAAATATTCCAACGCTTTCGGATAGTTTGATTGATGAGAATATATATTACCAATCATCATATTACACATGGAAATTCCTTCCTTATTCTTTGATTCTTCATTTGATTTCAACACAAAATTGATATGCTCCAAGGCTTTAGTGTATTCATTCAATCCGAAATACCCTACCCCGATCAGGTAATGTGCATTTTTAACCCCATTTTGTTTATGCAGACTGGTAGCCAGTGTCAGGGCTTGCTCGCCATATTGAATAGCTTCCTGAGATTTCCCTGTCTCTATACAACCTCTGCTGATTGAATAGAGCAGCAAATACTTGTTTGTATCTTCTTTTGCTTTTGGAAGCTCTGATAGCAGTGAGTCGATTCGCTCTTTCCCTGCCTTGGGTTGTGCTATGATACCCTGACAAAACAATAATAAAATCAGTAACGAAAGCCACTTTCCTGAGCCTTCATGAATAATTAGTTTCATAAACACAAACTTAGTATCCACTAAGATAATTAGTATAATTCATTAATCCAATAAAATTACTCTACATCGTTTTACTAAAGTGTAGCCATCGATCACCTAAATCTGCCTTGTTCTTTGATGAGCGGGGTACTTTGCGGAATGCGTAAACGAGAAAAATATGCGTGCAAAGACCTGATATATACTTTCCAACGCCTCCTTTATACTTTCCAACGCCTGTTCCTTGCGAGCAAACGGGCAATCTATACTTTCCAACGCCTGTTCCTTGCGGGTAAACGGGCAATCTATGCGTGCCAACGCCTCCTTTATACTTTCCAACGCCTGTTCCTTGCGGGTAAACGGGCAATCTATGCGTGCCAATGCCTCCTTTATACATGCATAGGCATGTACACAAAAGTAAAACGTCAGAAATAAACGAACCATCGCTTGTTTCACAGAGAGATCAATCTAAGGTAGAATCATCGGGACTACTAATCCTTTGTCATGGTACTTTTTCTACTAAAAAAGCCTATGCCTGCAGAAAGCAAGCATAGGCTGAGGACATGACAATGGATTTTGACGCGCTTTGGAAAACGTATACAGGTGGCACAGAAAGGGACTTGATTCATCCTATGACCCTGTATGAGCAGACAGCTAAAGTTTCAATTTACGCAAGCGAATACGTCTTATTTGCACATATTCAGGACTTTTGGCACCGAAGAGTGATTTTACGTATTCCTTTACTGATCTAGCTGTATCTACCAGACCGGCACCGGTCTCATAGAGTGTCTTGTTTCTGCCGGCACGGGCTTTACCGGCTTCGATAAAGGCGGCAGGTACGGCATCATTTGTGGTTATCAAATCTGCCATTTTCTCATTGAGGGACGGGACCTTAAGATCGGCTTTACCGGGTTCATACGATTCGAGAGAATCAAGCAGGGCGATGAAACCGCTAAAATGCTGAATCTGCGAATCAAAAGACTGTTGGCTGGCCGAGTGATACTTAGGTGGTTCGGCACCCGGATCGGCCACCGGTTTAGGACTGGCGCGACGCCCCTGAATTTTGCGATTGTAGCCCTTTGCATCATCAATGAGTTCGGTGCTTACTTCGCTTGATTTCAAGGCACCCATGATACGGGTTGACAGCGGCTTGAGGCCACTGAAAGCGATGCTACGGGTATTGAGCACATTGTTTAAGGCAACGTTGTGGCCGATGACTTTTTCAAGATCGGCCTTAGCTACCTCTTTCATAGCCGTCAGCGCTGTTAGTTTAATTGAATCCCTTGCAGGGTTATAGTCAGCACCTAAGGCGATCACTGACTGTACGATCATGTTGAAGTTGGCAACATTTTTTGCGTGCCCGACTTCTGATTTTGAAGCCATAATAAATGGATTTAAATTGTTAATAATAAATAATACTGTTTGTATTTGCTGCCTTTTCAGTAACCCGTTCTGCCGGTATTGTCTCCGGATAAGCTAACCTTACCAAGCAGAAACGGGCACCTGATGAGCATCAAATCCATGTCAAACATATACAGTGTTTTTTAAAAAAAAAGTGCTATTTATTAAACAGGGATTTTTCTTATTCAGCGAGCAAATTCCTGTGTAGATGGGATTAATTGGAGGCCGAAAACCGGAATTTTCGTGAGTGGATGGGAGAAAATTCGGATGATTATCCGTTAAACTACACCAATCATAATTATTCTCACCTTCTTTTCTTTTTGCCATGATGCAAAAAGAAACAAAAAGATCTAGGCTGATGAAAAATGGCGGACTGATGTTCATTCGGCTAAAAATACCTAAACTCGTGCTACGCT
>CAIQUX010000092.1 GCA_903875055.1 uncultured Bacteroidota bacterium | reverse complement strand
GTCTACAATGTCATGCACCTTAGTGCACTACTTTTACGCTGAAATATGAAATCATCCTTAAATTGAGTGTTTTTCAGCAGGCCCTAAATACTGCAAGGCTACAGGGATTAAACTTGAGGAAGTCGAATTCCGGTATGTTTATACTGTACCCTCTGTTTCCATGAAGGTAAAGATTTTCTAGAATCATCAATTTTATCACAATAACAGCGAAAATCTGTGTAATGATCATCTACACGGACGTAATGACAGTGTGCAGGCGTGTAATGGATTTTGACACTGACGTAATGACAAATTACACCCGTGTAATGACTTCTTTCAGGCGTGTAATGGATTTTGACAGGCGTGTAATGACTTCTCTCAGGCGTGTAATGGATTTTGACAGGCGTGTAATGACTTCTCTCAGGCGTGTAATGACTTCTTTCAGGCATGTAATGACATCTCTCAGCCATGCAAGAATGAGTGATTTTTAAGCAAAGCAGAAATCACTCTACGCATTGACGTTTTTCTCCTCGGCATTGACAAATGAAGCATATAGGCTGGCGAACAGGTGAGACTCCTCGAATTCTGTTTTCAACGATTCAAATAGTTCATCTTGGGTTTCTGATACCTGAAAATATAAACCTCGTTTCAGCGGCCAAACAATAGTACCCAGATCGACAATAATTAGAGCTTTCCCTCCAACACGTGCAAGATCGCCTGTCAGTTTGTCTAGTTTCAATTTCTCCATTAAAACGTTCATACAGACATCAAATCCGGACCAAAAAGAAGCGTTTCCATCAATTTGGTGCTCAGACATGAAACAGAAAACAGGGCATTTCATCTGATTAGCAGGCCATGCTCATTCCAAAGTATTTAGATTAAGAATATAATGTTTTACATTAACTATATTCTTTAATATATTTATAATCAATTACTTGATTAATTTATTTATAAATTTTCATTTAGATAAAACCCCCCTTTTACATGTAAGCAGATTTTAAAACCCACTTATGGAGCTTTGAGATCGTTTTAGTCAATTTTTGCCTGAAAAGTGTTAAAAAGGAATGGAATCAACCTCGTTTTTTATTAACAATCCGGGACAAACAAGGATTTATCTGACCGAATAAGCCTATTACTGTAAATTATTTAAGATTTAATTAAACTTCACAATTATTTAATAATCAGATATATATATCATAATAAAATCAATTTTAGTTTGATGGATCTTTGTGTCTTGGCATAATAACAAGCGACAGATTGAAAGCAGGACACTTTATCCTTCCCTTAGAATATACGCATTGAGAGAAGGAACACCCCTCCTTGATATCTCCTGTCTGCCAAGACACCCCCGAAGTTTCTGTACCGGTAAACGGATTTACAAAAAAAGACTGCCTCTATGGCAGTCTATATTGGGTGTTAATTTTTTTATTAACCCGAACAGCAAGGGTCAGGCAAATGAATGATATGGCCGAAAGGCTAAAGGAAGCTAAACTGATTAAGAAGTCCCTATTTCCCCCAGGCAGCAGGGTTTTCTCGCCAGGTTGTAAGCTGCTCCAGCTCATCGGAAGAGATTGTCTTCTTATCAAGCGATAATTCAAGTAATGCATTGTAGTTACTGAGGCTTAACGTTTTAATTCCAGCATCAGAAAATAATTTAGCGGCTATATCGAAGCCATACGTAAAGACGCTGCATAAACCGATCACTTCACCACCGGCCGCCTTGATGGCATCGACAGCTTCCATACTACTCTTACCCGTAGAGATCAGGTCTTCGATGACCACCACCTTTTTGCCGGCTTCAAGCACCCCTTCGATTTGGTTACCCATGCCATGTTCTTTCGGTTTGGACCGAACATAAATGAAAGGCAGACTCAAAAGATCGGCGATCAAAGCACCATGAGGAATACCGGCCGTCGCTACTCCGGCAATGACATCCGCATCAGGGAATTCAGTAAAAACCGCATTCGTCATTTCACTTTTGATAAAGTCCCTGACATGTGGATATGATAGGATCTTGCGGTTATCACAATAGATCGGACTCTTCCATCCGCTGGCCCACGTAAAAGGATTTTGTAGATTTAATTTTACGGCATTAATTTGCAGAAGTTTTTCTGCTACCACTAGTTCTCGTTTCATAGTGTGCAAACCTACTGAGTGAAAGTCTAATATACAAATGAACATGAGCATGATTAAAATTATTCTGAATAACAAGCGTATTCTACTTACAGACGACTATCAGGCTGCCATGCAGCAGTTTTCGATGAACAACGCCTATATAACCTTCAATTTCACCCGACAAAAAGCCTCAGACATCGTCGATTTACTGATGATATCCGAACTACAAGACGCCATTATCGTTGGTGATCCGGAAAAGAATCTGGATACGTTGAAGCGCGCCTTTAGGGTTATCAAGGCCGGTGGCGGGGTCGTTTTCAATAACCGCAATGAGTTATTGTTTATTTACCGTCGTAAGAAGTGGGATTTGCCAAAAGGAAAATTAGACCAGGGCGAAAGCATAGAAAAGTGCGCAGTCAGGGAAGTATTTGAAGAAACCGGTATACGCAAACCGGAAATAGTACGAAAGCTTTGCAATACCTATCATCTCTATCTCGAAACCTCAGTGATACTGAAAGAAACCGTTTGGTATCTGATGTTTACCGAGAACACCTGGCTCAAACCGCAACGTGAAGAAGGTATCAAAAAAGCGATATGGGTTCATAAGAACAATATCAGGTATCAATTGCGAAACACCTACCCTTCTATCGTCGACATCTTTGAAGTACTCCTCAACGAAGACGAATAAGCAGCCAATTCAAGCGAACCAAGGCAAACAAGCAATGTTTAAAAGTTGGAAACAGACATAAAAAAAGAACCCACCTTTCGATGGGCTCTAATTGAAAAAGTCACATAAATAACCTACTGAGAACAAATCTAATTCCTAATACATCGTTTTTATTATAGAAATGAGTATGTGGCTTTTCTCATTGAGTATGTGGCTTTTCTCATTGAGTATTTGACAAAAGACATTTCAACTCTGACCAAGTTACAACAAGCAGACTTGATAAAACCGGCAAGATCAACCTGATTGAAGGTGTTTACGTACTTTTACATCTATGATGAGTGAACGATTACCCAAACTCACTGAGACGAATCTGCAGACTTATTTCAACAAGGCGGAGATTGTGCGGCAGACAGCCGAACAAATCATGAAGGATTTTGGTGTATTCGGTCTCCAGATCGATTTTTCAGGCGATATTGAAAATGCCTACATTGAACTGCATACTCAATTGATAGCCCAGATTGATGAACTCATTAAAACATCGTATTCGAAACTGATTTCAGTCCTATATCGTATCGATCTGTCTGAAGAAGAGCTGCGTCAAGGCGCAAAAGAGTTACCTCGCTACAATCAGGTCGAAGCGATAGCGCATCTGATTATCGTTCGGGAACTGAAAAAGGTGCTTAGCCGGAAATTCTTTTCATAAAACGACTTACATTCAGCCCATGAAACATTTCAATATACGGGTATATGGCATTTGGATCACAGACAAGCAGGAAATACTTGTGAGTGATGAACGCATCGGTGATTTCAGGTTTACCAAATTTCCAGGTGGGGGGCTTGAATTCGGTGAAGGCATCAGAAATTGCCTTATCAGGGAATGGAAGGAAGAATTGAATCTCCACATCGAAGTGCTTGAGCATATCTATACCACAGATTTCTTTCAGATATCGGCGTTTGATCAGACTTCCCAAATCATCAGTGTTTACTATATGGTCAGACCTCTTGAGGCAGAACCTATTATCGATCTTCGTGATCGTGTGTTTGATTTTACCGAAACCGGACATGAAGAAATCAGTTTCAGACTGTTGCCCTTGCCGCAATTTTCTGCAAACGATGTGAGTCTGCCTATTGACAAAATCGTGGCGTCAATGATTACCAAATAATGAACAAGCCGACTGTGGGTATTGATTCTGCATAATTGTAAGTTAATTGAATTAATTTTGTGGGCCCCAAAAGACTTCCCCCACCATGAACAGAATAAGTGTACTCTTATTATTCTTGATGTATTGGTATACCTCATCGTATGCCCAATGCAGTCTAACCATCAGTTCGTACCCCTACAATCAAGGATTTGAAAGCGGCGCAGGCAGCTGGGTCAGTGGCGGAACCGGTAATGACTGGGTCCTTGGCACACCTTCCAAAGCCTTTATCACCAGCGCCGGGGGAGGCACTAAATGCTGGGTAACAGGAGGTTTAACGGGATCCTTTTATACCAACGGCGAGCGATCGTACGTGATGAGTCCATGCTTTAATTTTACAGGGCTTACCAATCCGGTCATTTCCTTCAAGATCTATTGGGATTGCGAGAATACGTATGACGGTGCTTCCTTTCAATCTTCAACAGACAACGGTGTCACATGGAATAATGTAGGCAGTGATACCGATCCGACCGATTGCATGACACAAAACTGGTTCAACAATTCGGGAATCATTAATTTGGCAACGCTGGCCAATCCTAAAGTTGGCTGGGCCGGTTCTACGTTACCGACCTCAGGCTCTTGTCAGGGAGGAGGCGGAAGTAATGGATGGGTGGCTGCCAAGCATTGTCTGGGCACTCTGGCAGGACAAGCGTCTGTCCGTTTCCGATTTATCTTTGGTGCCGGTACAACTTGTAACAACTTTGATGGTATAGCTTTTGATGATATCAAAATAGAAAATGCCCCTTCGAATGTTGCCAATTTCTCATTTGCCTGTACCAATACTTCCTTGCAATATCAATTCACGAACAGTTCAACACCTTGTCCGAATAATTTTGTCTGGAATTTCGGTGACCCTGCTTCGGGTGCCAACAATGGATCAGGGGTTCAAAACCCTGCGCATACGTTCTCTTCCGCCGGGACCTACACGGTAACGCTTACCGCTAGCGGTCCTTGCAACGGCTCATCGAACATTACCAAAGTCATTTCAACGCCGGGACTCACCCTGTCTTCGACGAATCCTCCTTGCTGGAATTCGGTCAGTGGTTCAATCAATGCCACGGCAGTGAATAACTCAGGCACTACAAACTATGTCCTGCAGCCAGGTAGTATAACCAATACTACTGGCCTGTTTGGTAATCTGAGTCCTGGAACCTATACTGTCAGTTACACAGATGCTTCAGGTTGTTCATCATCTTCTTCAACCAGTATCACCTCATCTCCGGCATTAAACTGGAGTACCCTCACAGCCACCAACATTACATGTAACGGACTTCATGACGGTAAGATCATCGGCACGGTAAGCGGTGGAACGGGCGCCATCAGCTATCAACTTAATCCTTCAGGCACTATCAATGCCACTGGAAACTTCGCGAACCTGGCATCAGGAACATACACCATTGTGGCGCATGATGCGAATGGTTGCAGTCTTTCATCTGTCAAGTCCATCGCTGAACCGGCTATAATCAACCTGGTTTCGGCAACGGCGCTGAACGTTCTTTGCCATGGAGCCAATAATGGAAGTATCCTTGTCGCATATGCGGGAGGAACCGGATCGTTGACTTACCAATTGAATCCTGGAGCTGTCAGCAATTCAAGCGGGTCGTTTCCAAATTTGGGTGCAGGAACTTACTCCATAATTTGCAGTGATATAAATGGTTGTTCAAAGTCAGGCGTATATACAATGACCGAACCAACTCAATTGATTATCAATTCAATTACAGTCACCCAGCCTGGCTGCAATCCGAATAACAACGGAACGGCTATGGTGACTGCCACCGGGGGCACCACACCGCTTAGTTATTCGATTGGAGGAGGCTTTGGAAGTAATAATTTTTTCGGCGCCATGACATCGAACACCTATACAGTAATGGTGAAAGACGGGAACGGATGCACGGTTAGTTCATTGATCGTGCTGCAAAGTCTGAATGCACCTGCATTTCAATCCGTGATCGAAAAGGATGTGACTTGTGCCGATAATCATGATGGCAGTATACAGATAAACGCGACCAGCATTTCCAATATCCAGGAGTATTCATTATCACCAGGAGCTTATATCAATACCAATGGTAATTTTTCTTCCCTCACTGCAGGCACTTATATTATAACGGTCACCGATGCCGAAGGATGTACAAGCACATCGCAGTCTGTGGTCAATACGCCTGATAAACTGTTGATCAATCAATTGGAGTATATCAATGATTCCTGCGGGAGTCATTCAGAAGGCAGACTGCTATGTCATGTCAGTGGCGGAACCGGTGCCTATACCTATCAGATGGATCCGGGCGCGATCATTCAAAGCACATCAGTATTTACCAATCCAGGTATTGGAAATTATATCATCAAAGTGACTGATGCCAACGGATGCAGTTCGATTTCACCGGTAACTATTTCTGAAAAGATCTGTTGTGAGAATGTATTCCTTCCGAATGCATTCTCTCCGAACAATGACGGCCGCAATGATGAATTCGCTATCAGGGGCGTTAATGGCGTTGAATTAAAGGATTTCCTGATCTTCAACCGATGGGGAGAATGCGTTTTCAAGGGACAAAACCTTTTTGACAGTTGGAATGGCCATTATAAAGGTGGTGATGCGGAAATGGGAACTTATTATTATCTGGTACGTTATCGATGCCTGAGTTCAGGTAAATTATATACGATCAAAGGTGATGTGATACTGATCCGGTAGATTGAAGGACTGAAAATAATTCACTCATAGCTGTCCATATTCAGATACGAACTTGTTCTATTTCTGACTTCAAGAATACAATCTCTTTGAATGAACAAAGTACCTTCCCCAAGTCATCTGTAAGAAGAAAGTGCGATGCAGATTCTACTTAAGAAATCCAACGTCGTCGGCAGACTTATCGGAGAAGATTACCACTGACGGTCACAATCACATTATCACTCATCAAAACACCTTTATCACCCACCTTCCAATCAAGTCGGTTGAGTTGAAAAACGGTAAGGATATATAATGAATTGCCGTTCAGATTCACCAGCACATCGGTCGTAATTTTTTTCGTAATTCCTTTTATAGTCAACAGCCAGTCGACTTTGTATGAACCTCCGACCTGATTAGAACCTACTTTAACAGCCTTCATAGTGATGGTGGGGAATTTAGCCACGTTGAAGAATTCCTCTTTATCACGCAGATGTCCATCCCGCATTGAGTTTTCAGTACTGATCGATTTGGCCTGAATGACACCGTTGAATGTTGAATTCTCGAAGTGCTTTTCATCCACAGATACTGTAGCAGATACATCTTTGAATTTACCATCCACCGTGATACCTGCATTTTTTATTTTGAAGGCGACCTCCAGATTCTGAAGATTGGTCCATATCTGTGCAGACATATTGAATGTAAGACACAAGAGACCCAATAAAAAAATAATTGTTCTTTTCAAGGTTATTTATTTTTCTGTTTAAAAATATAATTCACGCCCACGCCAAAGCAGAGTGACTTTATTCGGTAACGATCTGTGCCTATGACTGTACCAGCAGAACTCGTATAAAGAACAGGATTCTCAATCGTATATTCACAATGGAGGCTTGATAAACCGACTTTAATCCTTACATCTTTTCTATACAAATATGAAAGCATCAATTCAGAACATAAAGACCCCCTATCATAGTCACTGAACAGCAAAACATTTCGGGGAGACGGTTTTGCATTTGTTTTTCGGGTGGCATCACTATGCTCACCATACGTCAAGGTGGAGGATTTAGACGACCCGAATGAGAATCCGGCCAGATCTAAATTGAAGTCGACAGACCACTTTGTTGTAAATTCATAACGCAGAAACAATACGGCGTTGAATGTGTTGACCTGAGTTGAAGTTAATGAAAGCGTATCAATATTTTCCGAAATTTTATTAGAAAAAAAAGAACCTAATCCTGATTTCCCTGTTGTCAGGTCAGCAGGAGCCGTGGTATAATTAAGATTCTTCCCACCTAATGATGAAGTGAGCCTTGCCCCAAGTCCGACTCTAAGGTGCTTTTGATTTTTCCCCGGCTGCCAAAACTGATTCGCAGATAAAGAGAAGCTGGAGAGTTTTCCATTCGAGCTAATGGAGATACCGGCTTCAGAAGTTGTCTGATAGATACAGGATTTCTTTTTATTCAACGCCCAAGTTGGTAAGGCGATGCCACTAAGCAGACAGATAATAAGTACTTTCTTCATGATTCGTGAACCGAATTTAGTGCTTTTTTATTTTATCCTTGAATACTTTTTTAAACTTGTCCAATTTAGGTTGGATAACAAACTGACAATAGCCTTGCGAAGTGTTCTGATTATAGTAATTCTGGTGATATTCTTCACCTTTATAGAACACAGTCAAGGGAGATATTTCAGTGACAACCGGACGGTCATAAGCCTTCTCATCATTCAAACGCTTCTTATAGTTCTCCGCAATTTTTCGTTGCTCATCATTATGATAAAAAATAACGGAACGGTATTGCGTACCGACATCATTGCCCTGTCTGTTAAGCTGAGTCGGATCATGAGCCTGCCAGAAAGCTGCCAATAATTCATCATAACTTAATACTTTAGGATCAAAGGTCACCTGAATAACCTCTGCATGCCCTGTAAGACCTGTACAGACTTCTTTATATGTTGGATTTTCAGTATCACCACCTGCATAACCTGATGTGACGGTGAGCACACCTTCTAACTGTTGAAGTTGGGCCTCTGTGCACCAAAAGCAACCACCACCGACTGTGGCTGTGTCTGTTTTCTTTTCCATTGACTTATTGTTTGATTCCATCTCATTAAATACGTTTTTGTTTTGAACATTCCCTTCCTTGGCTCCGCAACTGAATACAAAAGTAAGGATACCGAAAAGTGCCAGGATATTATATTTCATAGCGATTAATGGTTGATACATGTATTATTTTTTTTCAAAATCGATGATGACTGAATTGATGCAAAACCTTTTGTAAGTTGGTGGTGGACCATCATCAAAAATATGTCCGAGATGTGCATCACAACGACCGCACATGACTTCCACACGATCCATACCATAGGTTTTGTCGCTTGCATATTTCACACTGGTCGGAGACACCGGTTCAAAGAATGACGGCCAGCCGCAACTACTTTCAAATTTACCGTCAGATCTAAATAAAGGATTACCACAGGCTTTACACCGGTATAATCCTGATTCTGTGCTATTCCAGTATTGTCCGGTAAAAGCCCTTTCAGTTGCTTTCTCACGGGCAACACTGTAAACCATAGGGTCCAGTACTTTTTTCCATTCATCATCGCTCACTTTTAATTTGGATGTATCCTGCTTGGAATAGAATTGATTTTTAACTTCTGCCATATTCGATTTTTTTTGTGAAAATGAACAATTACTGAATAACATTGAAATACCGAATACCAATAGCGTATTGACCAAGGCCGACTTTCGCTTCAATAATAATCGTACCATTGAAATCAACTGATGTTTAACGACATGTTTCAAGATGATACATGAAGTGATAAAATATAATGGCCGACAAAACAACATTATAACCCTGTCCGCTACAATTGGCCATGGTGACAAATAATAGAACAAAGTCCCGCTCAAGAAGGTTAGAAACAAGATAACTGTGGTAATCGATTTCCAAGTCAGAATTTTGTTACTTCTCATATTATTTTATCTTTTGTTTGAAATTTATTTACCTATAACGAAACGTAAAAGGCAACTTCGATTAGTTACCGGCCTTCAAATGTGTTATTTAAAAGGAAATGATTAAAGATACAACTTTCCATCAATGCTCTTCTAAGTTTCAATGTCCATCCTGTAAAAAAGATTCATAATCAAGCGATAGAAAAAGAAATAACAGTCGCTGATGTTTCTGTATCCTTTTAAAATTTCAGAAATTATGTTTACACTAGAAAGATTCCCCATGAGTTTGTTGTATGATGAAGTTGCGAAGTGGTTTGAGATATTTTACAATCAGTATAAAAAATCGAGTCAATCCAGGCTTACAAAAGAAATACTGAATAAGCCTGCCACTCGTTATCCGTCGCCGGAAGGCCGCATGCCATCGAACTGTATATTCATGTTCCAACTCAGGCATTGTGGAAATACCTTGTATATATTTCACTATACATTCCGAGAGAATATTGGCTGATCGAAAGGCATTGCTCATACCATTGCCGCTCAACGGTGCTATAGTACCGGCACTGTCTCCCAGGTAAAAGACATGATCAACTATAGGTTTTTTAACTGAAAAAGTCACATTGGAAACAGTCAATGGTTTTTCAAACAGGAATTGTGCTTTCTCAAAGATATCTTTCAGATATGGGTTCTTATATAATTCCCCTTGTTCCAAATCTTTTATCTGATTGGCATATCGCCTGAGCTGACTGGCTTTAACCAAATAACAAAGGCAATGTGTCTGGTTCTCGATTTTAGAAATCCCGCAATAGCCACCATTGAAATTATGCAAAGCGATCGAGTCGTCTGGAAACGAATGACGAATATGATATTTTACACCAACCCAATTTTCGGGGCCAACAGCCGGTTTGTGAAAATTGCCAAACGCATGTTTACCGTAGGCTGCACACAAAATCTTTCCTTTGAAAATACCGGCAGAAGTAGTCACCTGAAAAAAATCAATCCCTATTTTATACACAGAAGCCGTTGTATTTAGGGTAAATGTAACCCCGTTCATCGCCGCCAGTTTGAATAACATATTTTCCAGCTCATAGCGGCTCAGCCCAAAACCGCCAGGTTCAAGTACTTCTTCAACTGCAGTGCCCTCAATAGAAGTCAGCCTCAACCTGTTTATTTTGGGTAAGTTTAAGGTCTCAAGCGGAAGACCTAGTCTGAGAAGAAAATCCCAACTTTCCATGGAAATATATTCACCACAAACCTTATGAAAGGGGTATGATTTCTTTTCAATAACAAGCACCTTCAGGTTCGCTTTTGCCAACAGAACTGACAAGCTAAGGCCGGCTAATCCGCCACCTACAATTATACAATCATATCTATTATCTTGATTCATGTGCAGAGCAATATTGCAATCTCTGATTATGTTATTTTATTTCTTCATGACCTATTCTTCTGTCTCTTCGAATAACCACTTGATAGGTCTGAATTTCCTTTCATATTGAAGCCCGAATCGTGAGATGCATTGTTTAATATGGTTTACGGTATCTTCTATACTGTCTGTAATCAGCATCAAATCGAGATCCTCAGGTGAGATGGTCCCTCCATGTTTCATATCGTCAATATACTCGATCAGATTTTTATGAAACTCCTTATCAAAGATAACGATAGGAAAATTCTTAATCTTTTTTGTCTGAATCAATGTCAGTGATTCGAACAACTCATCCAGAGTTCCAAAACCACCTGGCATGACGATGAATGCATAAGAGTATTTGATCAACAAGGTTTTTCTGACGAAAAAATATTTGATAGTCACCCATTTATCAAGATACGGATTGTGATTTTGCTCAAAAGGCAGTTCGATATTACACCCTACACTGCGTCCCTTGACTTCGCGGGCTCCTCGATTGGCAGCTTCCATGATCCCAGGCCCACCACCGGTCATGATAGTAAATCCAAGCTTCGCAATTTCCCGACCAATCTGTCGTGCAGTGATGTATTGAGGGTGATCTTCGTCGAAGCGAGCCGAACCGAAAATTGTGACGCAAGGACCTGCAAAGTGAAGGACACGATACCCCTTGACAAAATCAAGTACGGTTCGAAGGGTCATTTTAAAATCCAACCATCGGCTTTGCGGCCCTTCAAGGAATTTAATTTCCGATTGTTCTGTCATAGAATATAAATAAACCCGAATTTAAGTGAAAAATCAAAAGGAAATTGAAATCTTTTCTGACATGAAAAATGTCACACGCTCAAGAATGAAAACAAAAGCACAATTACTACAAGTCCTCGATTCTTACAAAAGTTCAATATCCCCCGACAGGTACTTTGGCATGATAAAGATGGCAACCACTCCAAGACAATTACCATTGGCATCATATACATTCTCCATCTTGAATTCAATTTTTGTATGAGTGATACTCTCCACAATTCTGATTTTATCTCTCACCAATTTCAGGCCTTTGGAATTGGTATAATTCTTATTTTTATCTGACAAACCGACTCCATTATCCCGCACGCTAATTGTGATTGTTTCTGATTGAACTTTAAATTCAAGCACAATATGACCATTTTGTTGATATTTGATGCCATGTTTGATGGCATTTTCCACAATAGGCTGA
Source organism: uncultured Bacteroidota bacterium (assembly GCA_903875055.1). Taxonomy (GTDB): domain Bacteria; phylum Bacteroidota; class Bacteroidia; order Chitinophagales; family Chitinophagaceae; genus OLB11. Next base: position 3,455 of record CAIQUX010000092.1, on the reverse strand, counting down.
AGCAATAATGAAGGGATGTAATACGTCCTCAATTCCAATTCATTGAAATACATCTGGAAAGACAGTTTATGTTTCTTCTTCATCTTTTCAAGTTCCAGATAATGAGTTAAATACGTAATTTCTTCCGGAATTTTATTCATCAATCTGCCAGAATTATCTATGGTCTTACGCAAAACGTTAGCGAAATTAGCAATGTACTCATTCGCCCGCTCATAACTACTGCTCGCAAAAAGTGATTGGATGGTATTAAACGAATTGAATATAAAATGCGGATTGATATTTGATTTCCAAGCATCGAGTTCAAGCCTGATGATCCTGTTGTCCAACTCATTCTTAGCTTTTTCACGTTTCATGATTACCCGATTCATGAGTCTATAAATCAGAAATAAAAACAATATGGCTAATAAACCACATGCAAATTTAAATAGTAGAGTCTGCCACCAATATGGAACGACGTCAATTTGAAGTGTCGCCATTTCGCTTTTCAGACCATTGACATCCATACTATACGATTCAAAAGTGAAATTTCCTGTATTGAACAGATTCAGAGAAATATTAGGTTCTGATGTGGATTTGAAAAGAGTATCTAACTCTTTGACTCGGTAATAATACCTCACATCTCCCTTCACACCCAATGTGATTGCATTAAGTACAAAGGATAATAAATGATCGGTTCGGCTTGCAATCTTTTTCTTAATATCCCAAATCGTATCCCCGTTATTCATTATTGGATTAATGAAGAATGTAAAAGATTGGCGATGAGTCAATGAAGAAATAGGGATAACCGACATCCCATTGTCAGTTCCTGCATACAAGGTATCATGATCCAGTGCGATATCCAACACGTTATTGGAAGCCAATCCGTCTGATTCCATAATCCTGGACATTTCATTTGAATGATAATTATATCGGCATATACCGTTGTTTGTCGCTATGAATAATTCATTTCGATAGGACAGCACTTTAGAACAATTATTGCTATTCAAACCGTTATTTAAATTCAGATTCCTCACTATCTTATTACCATTAATAAAAAATACTCCTTTTTCAGTTGTTGCCACGACCAAAATGGAATCAACGACAGTCATATCCATCAATCGATAATGAAACGGCTGATCCAATGGATATGGAATTAGGCTGTCACTTTCATAATACAAGGCATTTTCAGACCCAAAGAGACGTCTATTCTTGTAAATACAATGGGAGTAGAAGCGGTCTGATTTAATAAATTCCCTAATTTTCTTAAAATCTTTATTTAAATAGCTTACAGAAACATTATTTAGAACAATCAATGAATCATTTCTAATAAACAAATTCTTATCCGCCTGATTAACGAGGATTGGAAATATTCTATTGGTTTCTAAATTATAAACGTACGTACCAGCATCACAGCAAATAAAGAGCAAATTCCCTTTGGATAAAATCTTTAGTATTCTAACACTAAGAATAGCTTTTTCATGCAGCCTAATTAATTTAAAAAGATTCTTTCTTTTTTTATTTAGTATTGAAACTTCACCTTTATTATTTCCAACAATGATAAACTTATTATTCACGTATATTGAATGGAAAGAATTTGAGGACTCATCATTATGCAGCTTAAAAACTTGTATGCTTTGCGAGTTAATTTTATAGATTCCATTGTAAAGAGTAGAAACCCAAAAATTATCGTATTTATCATCAACAAAATTTGACACAGAGTAATCATCTAAAAACAATTTAGATTTGTTAAGATTTTCACACTGATAACAACTAATTCCGTTGTTTCTCAATTGCCAAATACACTTATCCTTCTTAAACAAAGATAATACGTGTGAATTTGTATAATATTGCATCTTCCACAAAGTATCGTTACCTTTTCTCAATACATTATCTTCATCTGTATAAAAATACGAAAAGTCATTAACAGGTAGAAAATCCTTAATATATTTTTTTCTTCGCTGATTATTAGCTAGAATATCATGATTCCTATAATTATAAAATAAACTTGTAACATCGGTAATAAAGCTAATTCCACTCTTAGATAAATTGACCTTAAAACAATTACCATAAAGTTGGCTAAAATCTTTAATCAAAACATTATTAGAAGTGGATATTTTACTAATAGAAAATGGAAAAGACAAAATCCAAATATTACTATCTTTATCTTCAATAATTCTAGCAACTCGATCAGGAACTACAATTTTAGATAAAACGGAATCGTTATCAGGATTATGAATTTTACCATGATAATAAAAAGCGACTTGATTACTCATTGAAATTATCCAAATCCTATTCTTGCTATCGCAAATCAATTCAAACACATCATTACTAGGAAGTCCATTTTCAGTTGTAAACAATTCAAATTTACTACCATTAAATTTACAAAGTCCAGCATCAGTTCCAATCCAAAGAAATCCAAGTCGATCCTTACATGCAAAGTATATTTTATTACTCGGCAAGCCTTCATTTTTACCAAAGTGCATGTAAGGAAAATCCCATGATTTTGGATATCCAATTTTTATTTGAAATAGTATTAGAAATAATAAACTAGCGAATTTCATTATTAATTAAAATTGCTATTTCGCAATCACAACAGTTCCCCAGACATCAGTTAATGGTGTAAATGGAATATTATTTTTATGACAATATTCTCTTACAGCTTTCTTAGCACCAGAATAAAAATCATTATTATAATCGTGAACTAAGATGTACCCACCTTTATTCAATCTAGGATAAAAATATTCTAATCCATCTAGTATGGGTTTATACAAATCAGGATCAATTGAAACAAAACAGAATGTATCTTCAAGCCCCTGAAGTGAATCTGGAAAATAGCCTTTCTTAACAATGCAATTCTCACTATATTTCATTTTTGAAATCACCTCACTGACTGAAGTTTTAGAAAAATCTTGTTCACCAGAGCTAAATTCATTACCTTTTTCGATAACTACATCCTTTCGATCAAATCCCGCAAAAGTATCAAATAAATAAAACTTTTTATTCGGAAATGCCAAATTAATATATTTAGCAAATTCTCCTTTATAAACACCTAACTCAGCAACATTTCCTTGAACGTCACCTTCAATTATTTCATTCACAATAAGTTCAAAATTACTAATGCGTATGTAATTAGTCAGTGAGGGAATCTTGAATAGCCGTTTTCTATTCAATCCCATTAATTTAAAGTCTAGAACTACTTCAAATTTAAAAACCGATAATACCAAATGAAATATTTTCTTAATCATTCTTTTTAAATTATTATGCTTGACACATTATTAAAAACTTTCTTAGTCGTATTTAAATGGAAAATTTTACATTTTTCAATTCATAAAATGTCAAAATGAATTTTATAAATGATTGAATTAATGCTCTCACTTCTTAAATCCACATTGAACCACAAATATACTTAAGTAAATGATTTCCTATTAATTAATTATTTTCTTAAAAAAAGACGAATTATCTTTAAAAGTAATTTG
>CAIQUX010000091.1 GCA_903875055.1 uncultured Bacteroidota bacterium | reverse complement strand
GAGAGAAAAAGATATCATGCAGAATGAAATGTTTGATTGTCCTCAAAAACCACATGGCGGTGATGAAGATGTCATCTTCTCACCCGACGGTAATCAGGTGTTGTATGTGACCAAGAAGAAAATGGGTAAAGCCTATGCGATTAGTACAAACACAGATATCTATGTCTATGATATCGCCACCGGCAACACCAGCGACCTCACCGAAGGAATGATGGGTTATGATATGAACCCTCTCTTTAATAACGATGGCACCAAGCTGGCTTGGCTGAGTATGCAACGCGACGGGTTCGAAGCCGATAAGAATGAACTTTGGGTGATGGACTGGAAAACAAAAGAAAAAAAGTGCCTTACCCGCGATTGGGATGAAACCGTTTCAAGTTTGCGTTGGAGTAATGATAACGAAACTATTTTCTTCGTGGCTCCGTTTCATGGTACAGAGCAACTGTTTGAAGTCAACAGTACCTCAGATGATGGAAGCACCATAAAACAAATCACCAAGGGGCAATTCGATATCACCGGTATCGCCGATCAAAAAGGGAATACGTTGTATGTGACCCGCACCGATATGAATCATGCAGCAGAAGTATTTACTGTGGATAGCAAAAGCGGTGAAATGAAACAGTTAACACATGTCAACGATCAGGCGTACGCCGGCATTAAGATGTGTACCGTGAAAGGTCGTTTCACAGAATTGGAAGATGGCGAAAAACTTTTTTCATGGGTGATATATCCACCGGACTTTGACTCAACAAAAAAATATCCTGTCTTGCTGTATTGTCAGGGTGGACCACAAAGTGCCCTGACGCAATTCTATTCCTTCCGTTGGAACTTCCAACTGATGGCCAGTAACGGTTATATCATCATTGCCCCAAACCGCACCGGTATGCCGGGCTGGGGTACCAAATGGAATGAGAATATCAGCAAAGGCTGGGGGGCAGATCCGATGCGCGATTATCTGGCCGCTATCGACGACATTTCAGAAGAAGCCTATATCGATAAATCGAGACGAGGTGCTGTTGGCGCCAGTTACGGTGGTTATTCGATTTATATGCTGGCCGGTATCCATGAAAACAGATTCAAGACCTTCATCGCTCATGACGGTTTGTTTGATCTGAAAAGCTGGTATGGTACTACGGAAGAACTGTGGTTTGCCAATTGGGATATCGGTGGCAACTATTGGGATGGCAACAAAGCCGCACAAAAAAGTTATGCGAAATATAGTCCGTCTAATTTTATCGATAAATGGAATACGCCTATCATGGTGTATCAGGGCGGAAAAGATTATCGTGTGCCGGTTGAACAAGGCATGCAGGCTTTTCAGGCAGCGCAGCTCAAGGATATCAAGAGCCGTTTCATTTATATGCCTGATGAAAACCATTGGGTGCTGAAACCGCAGACAGCCATGGTTTGGCATAAGGAGTTTTACAGATGGTTGAAAGAAACTTTATAATACTCATTAACCTATTTTCACTCAATCCGAATTCCTTAATACACGTCTGTATGCTGTGATTACATGCATCTTGACAAGGGCTCTGAGATTTACCAACATTTTAGCGTTTACTTAGCTTTAAAAAATTATTTTTGCCCTACCGGGAATGAGAATACATATATACATACTGTTTACGCTACTGCTATTGCTCAATATCGATGCGATAGCAAAAAAAAGTAAGAAACAGGAACCTAAAGCCAAAACATCACAGCGGGAATCCAAAACCAGGCGTAACGAAAAGGCTAAAGGCAAAGGACATGAAAAAAAGAAGCCGTCCCGCGAAGATAAAAAGAAGCCCCGCGAAACCAACGACAAACACCGAACAGTAAAAGGTCATCAGCCTGTTGAACCAAAAGAGCAAGCGTATGAATCCAGAGTGCAACCAAGAGAAGCCAAAGGACAATCGCGTGAACAGTTGGAAAGTCAGCGTATGTCTATTCTTGAAGAAATCAAACGAACAACGGAAGAACTCACCGAACTGCGTAAAGACAAGAAAGCCTCTTTATCTGAACTGCAGGCTTTGCAATCCAAGTTAAACGCCCGGCAATCGCTGATTGCGAATATCAATAATGAGATCAATATCATTGAAAATAGAATCAATCTTGCCAATCACGATGTGACTGTATTGAAAACGCAACTCGATACGTTGAAAAAGCAATATGCCGAGATGGTGAGATACACTTACAAGAACAGGACATCATCGGATATGATCGTCTTCCTTTTCTCATCGACGTCGTTCAACGATGCCACGCGTCGATTGCAGTATGTAAAGCAATACAGAAGCTATCGGGCTGAACAGGCGGTAAAGATCATTTCTGCCGGAAAGCAATTGACGAATAAGATCACCGTTCTGAATCAACAGAAAGAAAAGAAAGATTTTGTGTTGATGGCACAGGAGCAACAAAGTAAAATCCTTGAAGCTGAGACTGCGGAGAAAAACAAGGTGGTTGTTGAATTGAAAGGAAAAGAAAAGGATCTTATCATTGATCTGGCCAGAAAGAAGAAAGCAGCAGACGATCTCAACAAAGCCATCTCTAATGCGATCAAACGTGAAATTGAAATCGCCCGTAAACGTGCCATTGAAGAAAGGGCACAACAAGAAAAATTGCGTCGTATGCAGGCTGAACAGGAACAACGCTTAGCGAAAAACCGCAGTGCACAGGATGCAGCCAAACAACTCGAACTCGCAAAAAAGCAACAAGCCGAAAAAGAAAAGCAGGCTATGGCGGAACGATATCGAAGGGAGGAGGCGGAACGTAAGCTGGTTCAGGAAAAGAAAGACAGGGAGTCAAGAGAACAGGCATTGGCTGTTGAACGTAAAAGACAGGAAGAGGATGAACGAAAAGCTTCCAGGTTATCGGAATCAAAACGAATAGAAAAAGAAAAACAACTCGCGATAGAACGAAAAAGACAAGAAGAAGAACAACGTCAATTAGCTTCCGAAAAGAAAAAGCAGGATGAGAAAGCACAACAATTGCTGGCCGAAAAGCAACGACAGGAAGAATACCAACGTCAGCTGGCGGAAGATAAAAAACAACAGGAACGAGAACAAGCCAGATTGAGTTACAACACACCTTATGGCAACCCACGTTATGTAAAAGCAAACGGAGACAAGGACGCTTCATCATCGTCCAAATCGAACGCAGATAATGGAAGCTTCGCTAGTAATATCGAATCAAATTCAAAACCAACCGTGAGGACGCTGGAACGTGATGATTATAAATTCTCGTTGACACCTCAGGAATTGGCATTGACCAATAGTTTCGAAGCCAATAAAGGTAAGTTGCCTTGGCCGGTTGAGAAAGGCTATGTGTCGGAACATTTCGGAAAAAACAAGCATCCGTTGTTTAATGTAGTTACGGAAAACTATGGTGTCGATATCAAGACAAGCGTGGGCGCTACCGCGAGGGCCATTTATTCAGGTGAAGTCAATTCAATCATCAATGTACCGGGTATGGGTCAAACCGTACTGATCAATCATGGTTCGTTTTACACGGTCTATTCAAAATTGAGTAAAGTGAATGTTGTCAAAGGTTCGCGAGTCAATACCAAACAGGCAATCGGTACGGTTTCTACCGATGATGACGGAAATACCCTGATACATTTTGAGATTTGGAAAGTTGGTGCCAACGGCTCGCCATACAAAGTGAACCCTGAACAATGGGTGGCACAATAAGCCGAATTTTCAATTTCTGAATATATCATTAACTTCAATCTACAAATCACCCAGCTGTGGTCTGAGTACGATTTCTTCCACGACTGTCTGGGGTGACAGGTTGAACAACATCCAGATAATATCAGCAATATCCTGTGGCCTCATGATACGCGTTTCATCCACATCGCTGCCACTCCATGAGTCGCTCATTGTTGCGCCCGGATTGACCGTACTGACTTTAATCAAATGTGGCTTGAGTTCTTCCCGTAAATTTTTTGAAAATCCTTCCAAGGCATATTTGCTGATACTATACGATCCGCCATTGGTGTATGCCTTTAGGGCTGCCACTGACGAGATATTTACGATATGTCCTCTCATGTTGTTCACCACATCATTTTGCTTCATGTGATAGGCAATCGTTCTGGTCATATGATAGGCACTATATAAATTGGTGGCTATGAGTTTCTCCAACACACCATCTGCTTCTGTGCAGAGATCGCCCGATATGAAAGCACCTGCATTATTGACCAGAAGATCGACCCGTCCAAATCGTTTTTGTACATCCTCACCAAATGCGATAGCTTCTTCTTTGATGCTCAGATCTCTAATCTGACTGAATACATCAACTGCGGGATTAACTTCCTTCAATGTTATTACAGCTTCTATCAAATCAATTTTGTCGCGTGCGCAAATTGCCACATTCATTCCTTCCAGTACAAGTTTTTCAGCAATAGCTTTTCCGATTCCTTTGGAGGCTCCTGTTACAATGGCATTCATAAAAATAAATTTGAGAGATTAATAATAGTCTTGTTTGAAGAATGGTCATTACATTCCAAATTGCCGTAAGTGATGCGTAGCATGCTTATGAAGAAGGTGAGTCCATTCGTCAAAGTTGAGATTGCCGAAGAATGGATTCAAAATACGCTTCTCCTTATCTTCACTAAAGACTGAAATAAAATAATCAATATCCATTTGCAGATGAGTCAGCGATTCGGCCACTGTCGGATAGGTAGTAGGTGATGGAGTATCAGGTAGATACTGATTGGGTGTGTTATCACGAAACGGTTTCTCACTGATCATGAATTGATACATTTTGGCTGTCGTGGCGTCATCATTGGCCGGCTCCAATGGTATCAAACCACTGGCCTGCCTGAAAGCATATCCCATGTGTTCGATCATCTGTTGCACGTTCATTTTGCCAAACACTGCTACTGTATCTTTATCAAGTGATGCCAGTTTGGGAACGAATTCCTCTTTTAAAAATGTTAGTTTATCCATTGATTATGATTTTGTTTCTCCCCAAGTTTTATAATCGATTATCACTTCATTCATTGAAGCGGGAACTTCACGCAATGGTTCGCAAGGTAGCAGTTCCTGATGGCAAGCATCAGCTAATTGCTGATACACTTTAGTCCCTTCCGTTTTCCAACCTATCATTTCATCGCTGACTTGTTTGATTATTTTGGCAGGATTGCCAACGACCAAACTTCTGGCAGGAATTACTTCCTTCGCCTTCACAAAACTCAAGGCACCGACGATACATTCATCTCCTAGCATTACATCATCCATGATCACTGCATTCATACCCACCAAACAATTTCGTCCTATCGTCGCGCCATGAATGATGGCGCCATGACCGATATGGGCATTTTCTTTTAATGTGACAGTCACACCTGGAAACATATGTATGGTACAATTTTCCTGCACGTTACAACCATCTTCGATGATGATCTTTCCAAAATCACCACGGATAGCTGCACCAGGACCCACATACACATGTTTACCAATGATCACCTGACCGGTCACCGTGGCTTGCGGATGCACATAGGCGCTTTCATGAACGACCGGTTTAATTCCTTTGTATTCGTAAAACATATTAATTAAGTTTAGTAAAAATTAGTGTTGCCCGCTTTCATCTTTCTCAATAACGGACTGCAACGATATCGGTCTTCGTGATATTCTTCATACAATGAATCAAGCATTTCGACGCAAGCTGCTATTCCCTTTTCATCGGCCCATTGTAAAAGACCTTTAGGATAGTTCACCCCTTTTGTCATGGCCAAATCAATATCTTCCTTGCTGGCGATATTCAGGAACAATGCATTGGCTGCTTCATTGATCAACATGACAAGTACCCGCCAACAAATCTCTTTTCCTGATTCTTCATTTAATGAAGGTTCTTTTTTTATGGCATTTTCTGCATAATCATAAAATCCTTTACCTGATTTCCGACCAAACCATTTGGCCTCTACCAGTCTTTTTTGAGTAAACGATGGCGTATAACGGGGGTCAAAATAAAATGAGGACCAGACAGTTTCAGTGACGGCATAATTGACATCATGTCCAATAAGGTCCATCAATTCGAATGGTCCCATTCTAAATCCACCATATACTTTCATGGCATGATCGATTGTTTCTATCGATGCCACTCCTTCTTCATAAAGTCTGATTGCTTCACTGTAAAAAGGACGGGCAATACGATTCACAATAAAGCCCGGTGTGTCTTTTGTGAGTACGGTTTTCTTGTTCCAACTGTCAATAATGGACTTTGCCTTAGCAACCATTTCCTCACTGGTTTGTAATGCCGGTATTATTTCCACCAATTCCATGACTGGCGCCGGATTAAAAAAGTGAATTCCGATCACCCTTTGCGGTAGTCTGCATGCAGAGGCAATTGAAGTCACTGAAAGCGACGACGTATTACTTGCCAATATGCAGGTTTCGGATACAATGTTTTCTAAATCTGTGAAAAGTGTCTGCTTGACATCTAATCGTTCAACGATCGCTTCTAAGACCAACTCTGATTCCTTCAACGTATCAATTGATAGTTCCCAGGAAATCAATGAAAAAATTTCGTCCGCTTTTTCAGACGTCAATTTCCCCTTTTCTGTGAGTTTTCCAAGTGTAGTCTGCAGACTGTTTTTTGCCTTATTCAGCACAGCCTCATTTGTGTCAATCACGACCACTTTATTCCCGGCTTGTGCAGCCACTTGTGCAATGCCTGCTCCCATAGTGCCGCTTCCTATGATTCCTATATTCATATTACTTCTGTATTGGTGACAAATGTAAGACAAGGTGTATGAAATAAAAACAAGGATTCATACATCTGATCTTCTGCGATCACGTCTAAAGAACCCGACTACAATAAGAAACCCCGCTCAAGGCGAGGTTTCATTATTTATATTTTCTAACAATTATCGGACGAGAATTACATCACCCTTATACGTTTTTGTTGGACCATCCGGGAAAGCCACTTTAATCAAGTAATAGTAGGTAGCTGCATCCTGATCTTTTCCTTTGAATTTACCGTTCCAACCTCTGTTATCATTGGCAGAGAATACTTCCTGACCCCAACGGTTCATGACTCTGAATTCCTGAATATTCTGGAAGGTCAGATTCACAACTTTGAAAAGGTCGTTGACGCCATCGCCATTAGGGGAGAAGGCAGTTGGTATGAATAACTTATCACGGTAGTCAACATTGACATAAATGCTATCCCAACTTCTGCAACCTAATTCATTGATACTATACACATAGTACATGGTAGGCTCTGAAGGAGAAACGATAGTTGAACTATCGTTCGGGTTACTTGAATTCCAGGCCGGTGTCCAGTTATACACCAAACCACCTGTAGCGATCAGATTAACTTGTTCCTGATATCTGATAGTAACAGAGTCTCCATTGATGATTGATATCGGAGGATTAGGATAAACCAATACGGTTGTCTTAGCAGTATCACTGCATCCATAGGTGTCCGTCCTGATGACGTAATACGTGTGCAGACCTGCAGTGGTAGGTGTGATAATCGGATTGAAGCAAGTGGTGCAACTTAATCCTGCACTTCCTCCATTTTCATCAATCCAAAGGAAATTCTCAGAAGGCGCATTACCTAAACCTTTTGCAAAAGCCTGATAACTATCACCTACGCAAAGACTATCGTGTAACGGAGTCACTTCAACATCATGAACAGACATAGTGATGAGCACCGAATCCTTCACTTCACATCCGTTTCCGCCAATTGAGTAGATATGGTACATACCACTTTGGTTCACATAAGCTGTTGTTGAATTAGCCGTTGAGTCATACACAAATACAGAAGGATCCCATCTGTATTTCCACGGTTTAATAGGGACATCGCACAAATAGAAATTCACTATTGGTCTGGCTGTAGATATGATAGGAGTCGAAGGGAACTGCACACTAGGCAAATCACATCCGCCATAATCAGATCCCTGGAAATAGAATTGTGCATTGGCTGTGGTTGAATAATCTACCGCATCTGGTTGTATTGCATTAAATTGCCCATTGAAGAAACAGATATCGATGACCAGATTATTGGTACCATCCCAAAGGAAAGGTGTCTGAAGTACAAACTTATTCCATCCTAAGGCAGTTGCATAACCCGTATTCTGATAAACATCTTTCAATTCAAACGCAGGAATAAAGGCATTCAATTGCGTCAATGGGGTACAACCCATTTTGATATTCATATTAAATGTAGAGAAACTTGTCTTTGTAATGATATCCAAGGCGAATGAATCAATACGTCCTTTTGTGATACCCATCGCATTCAATTCTGCCACAGTAAATAACATTTGCGAACGGGCTCCTGAGTATGAACCATTGAATGGTGTTACTGCCAAACTTGAACCTATACTCACGCCTGAAATATATTGATTAAAAGGAGAGGCACATGGCACATTATCCTCACCACAATAATATTGAGGAGGAGTTCCTTGTGGTGCAGCATTTAATGTTGTCAATCCAGGACCGCAAAGTACCTGAGGAGAGGCTGATGCAGTGACCGAGTTTGAGTTGTCAACCGTCACATGAACAGTATCCTTGCTGACACAATTCGAATTCGACGTAGCTGTTGCCGTAACAATGAAATCGGTTGTTGAGGTGATACCACTTGAAGTAGGGTTTTCATTCGTTGAATTATTGAGAGTTACCCCAGGAGTCCAGTTAAAGTTAAACGAGCCAACTTCACATACACGGAATTTTGTGTTAGGACGAACAGAACCAAGCAATGGTGATGAAGCAGTCAAGTTACATCCGCTGGTATACGCATTTTGAAGTAACATTTGTGCGCCAGGTGTATTTGAACTTACGAGAATATCTGTATTGGAACTGAATCCTGTCATGTCGTAACAAATTTGAACTACCAGATTGGTCATACCATCCCAGAAGTAATCATTTTGGAAGATATGCGTATTCCAGCCTTGTGCAGAATAAAATTTAGGGTTGTAGTAAACCTGAGATAAACCGGTTACAAATCCTGTAGCACCATCTAAAGCTGTTTGTGCAGTGCATCCGATACTGATACGTACATTACGCATCGTATCACTTCCTTTACCTGCGACATCCCAGGCAATGGATTTTAAATTTCCAGGTTTAATACCTGCCTGAGCCAATTCTGTCGCAGTAAATAACATTTGTGTTTTATAACCGCTTTGGAAACTTGTGTAATAAGGCGAATAGGTAGATTGTTGAATATTGCCTGTACCAACGGTTTTATATACCGCCGCAGGACTATTGCATGGGAATACGGATAATCCGCAAGGCATGGACGATGGGTTTGTAAACAACTGGAATGGTGATTCCGGACATACCGGATTCACAGATACCTGTGCATTTAACAGGGCCCTTGCACCACTTACATTCACTTTATTGGAATCAGTATAAACACATCCATTATCATCCCTATAGGTCAGTTTGTAGGTGGTGGTTCCCTGCGGCTTAGCCCATGGGTTCAGTACTGTGGTACTACTCAGATTATAAGCCGGTGTCCATGCGATGGTAGGATTCACCTGAGCCGGTGTGGCAGAGGCATTCAATTGAATAGAGTCATTTACACAGATGGTTTCAGGGCCTCCGGCGTTGACATTCACAATACCCGGAATCAATGTAACGGTTATCGTATCTTTTGTTTTACAGACCAATCCTGCTGGAGGATTCAAAGCCGTTACGATATAAGTAGTGGTTACCAATGGGGCTGCCTTTGGATTTTTAATATTGGTGGCTGATAAACCGATATTGGTAGAACTTCCTGCCAGATTAGTCCATGACCATTGAGATATTCCCGGAGGAGCTGTCACATTCATTTGTAATGAATCGGCACCGATACAATACACCATGTCTGGACCAGCATCAACACCAGGTAATACCTTAATAAGGAATACCGCATAGGATTTCAACACAATTGGTTGGGCAGTGGTACAGGTTGAATCAGAGAATGTGATGATTAACGTATGATTACCGATTTGGGTTCCGTTTGGCGACCATGAGAAGTGGCCTGTCACCGGACTACCACCCCCTGCGGGTGTAGTTGTAAACGTTGATCCCGGACACGATGCCGTATTATTTGCATAACCGATGACCATATTACTGAGCGAGTTACTTATAGATGTCACATTAAATGAAAGTGCAGAACCAGGGCAGGTCTCAATCACATCAGGGCAGGTAGAAGGCGGGCTGACGGGCTGCAGGGTGCCCCCAAATAAATTGGCTGGTGTATAACATTGCGTTCCAGGAACTGAAGATGGAGGTGCTGCATTACAGTTCAGTACATTGAGCTGCACATCCCGCATCACATAACCAACCGTATCCCCTGTTGCAGGATCTATTTCATAACAAGTAAAGGCAATTACATAGGTATTCTGAACAGTTGGTGTGAACGAAGCAGTGCCAGTATTTTGATTGACTACATAACCACCAGGGGCCGATGTTCCGAATGGATTGGCAGTAGTAGCACTAATCACCGGATTCCAAGGAATTGGTGCGCAGGTAGATGAGTTTAATGGCTGTGTGCCTAAGAAGACCAAGGAATCAAAATCCGGATCCAAAGGACCATTCAGATAAGTCTTAGGTTGATTTACACATACATACGGAATTGGTTTAATTGACAAAAAAGCTGAATTATTGATTGGACGAAGTACATTATTTAAACCTGCTGAAACACAAATGCCTTGTGATAGAGGACTTGTCAAATTACAAATTGCAGAATTTCTGCAACATAATTCATTATACCTAAACACCCAGTCAGTGCAAGCTTGAGGTAAGGTTACTGTGGCTGAATAATGCCATTCTTCATAACCCGGGAAAACACTGGTCCAGTCTGTACACCAGTTATTGATATTAGGACAAAGATCGCCATACATATGATTAGTATTATTTCCCGTAGTGTCTACAGTAAAATTGACGGCACTGATTCCACAAGATACTGAGCTATAGTTCATATTGGCGGTGCCACTCAATGTAGAATTAGCCCATGCACCTGTAGAGGTAATTTTACAATCGCGGTAAAGTACCAAATGGACCTTGTAGGTCAGAGGTGACACATATTCGTAATAAATATCTGCTGCTGCGACGTGCGTGGCCTTGGACTGCCAGGCAGTAACCAGAAAAATAACAACAAGGAATAGTGAACGTAAAGTACTTTTCATAAAAATGTGTTCTGTTTTTTAGATAATGTTCCTCAAAGACCGGTGCAGCCAAATAGACCACAGAAGCCCTCTGGGAGGTTCTAAGCAAGACGCTAAGTTAATATACTTGGTTGGAATACGAAATATATTTTTTTTTGGCATTCAAAATGTATTTCAAAATCTTCCGATATTTCATTTTTGTTGTACATTGACCCATGTTTTCGGCAATATTAGCGGGTTTGGCGTTTGGGCTGTTCATGGCTGTGTCGGTTGGACCGACAATTTTTGCCATTATCAAATATAGCATCAGCTATGGCTGGCGCGCCGGTGTGAGTTTTGTGATGGGGGTCTCGCTGAGCGACAGCTTGTATGTGGCTTTGGCGAATCTGGCTTCGGGCTGGCTTTCGGGGTTGATGAGCCATGAGAAAACCATCGGTTATATCGGTTCGGCCTTGTTTTTTGGCATCGGTTTGTATGGTTATTTCAAAAAAATCATGGTCACCCGTAATAATCGGGATATGGCTACGGTGACGTCAAGGGATTATTGGAAGATTTTCAGCAGTGGTTTTCTGATGAATACCTTCAATCCGGGTGTAATTCTCACCTGGATAACGGCTGTGGCTGCCATATCGACCATGAGTAATGCTTATCGGGTTCTTTTTTTTGGCAGCTGTCTGGGTCTTATTCTTGGACTCGATTTCCTGAAAGTGTTTCTGGCTCAACGTATCCGAACTAAACTTACCCCCCGGAATATTGTGTATCTCAATCGTATTTCGGCCCTTTGTATTGCCGCGATCGGGGTATTTCTGTTTGTGAAAATCTTCTTCGATATTAAAGTTGGGGGGTATTAAAGGGCTGAACGATCTTTCAATACTTGTTTCACGATCTGTTTCTTTTAAAATTTTCTCCTTAGTAAATGAATAAGCTTGACCGGAGTCAACTTCCGGTATGATCACAGGTATGTAACACAGCATAAAGTTTAGATATAACAAATCGTAAGACTAGAATGGACATGATGGGAAAACGATCGATAAAACGTAATGCCATCATGATAACACAGGATTCGATTATGATAACACCGGACGACATTATGACCGATGCGGATTCGAAAATGATAAACCCGGATGCGATAATGATAAACCCGGACGCCATTATGACCGAGGCGGATGCGATAATGATAAACGCGGATTCGATAATGATAAAACCGGACGACATTATGACCGATGCGGATATGGTAATGATAAATGCGGATACGATAATGATAACACCGGATGCCATTATGACCGATGCGGATGCGACAATGATAAATGCGGATGCGATAATGATAACACCGGACGCCATTATGACCGATAACGGGATGTGAGTGAGAGACTGTAAAGTAGATTGTGTAAACAGCCCTTAGAGCCTGCAAGGAGTTTTTAAGTAGTACACACCAACAACTTTATACTACCAACCTAAAAACAAAAAAGGTGTTTTCCCCCTTCGCTTTCCTTTCTTTTTCTCTTCTTCTGTCTAAGGCACCGTTGCATCTTTGCATTGAGAAAATTGATGTCCTGCTAAATTGACCTAGTGTTTGCAGCCAAGTGTTTATCCGCGAAGAGAGGCTGTCTCCTGTGTCAAAACGGGAGGCAATTTTTTTTATTTCTTCTTATTCTTCTTTGGATTTTTCTTCTCCCAGACCGATTGTTCTTTCTCGGCATCCAGTAATAATTTCTGCCAGTTGTTATTGCTTTCTTCGGTGAGCGCCAGCGTCATGCTGTAATCGGCTTTGTCGATATTGAAACGTTTGACTTCCTGTCCCAGAAAGGATTCAATTTCCTTGAGGATCTCCAATTCCTCTTCGGCACAAAACGAATAAGCATGTCCTCGTTCCATACCACGACCTGTACGACCTACACGATGCACATAGTTTTCAGCCACATCGGGCAGATCATAATTGACCACGAAATTGACACCCGGAATATCGATACCTCGCGCACTCAGGTCGGTAGCGATCAACACATTCACGTCACCCTTCCTAAACTTGTCCATCACCTCCAGCCTGTCTTCCTGTTCCTTATCGCCATGTATGGTGAGGGTGTCTATACCCACTCGTTCCATGGCTTTATGTACACGTTCGGCCCTTACTTTGGTACGCACAAACACCAGGATCTTTTTACCGCCGTTCTCTTTGATCATGCGTTCCAGAAAGAAACGCTTGTCGTCCATCTCAATAAAAGCTACGGCATGATCGACATTTTTCGAGACCGGATCTTTGGGTGAGATCTGTATCCGTATCGGATTGCGTACCAAGGAATACGCCAGATCTTTGATGTCATCATCGATGGTGGCCGAGAAAAAGAGGGTCTGATGTCGAGGCAGATAACGAATTACATCTCTGATATCGCGGATAAAACCCAAGGCCAACATATGATCGGCTTCGTCGAGTATGAGTATCTCTGTTTCGTCGAGATTCAGATGACCACGACTACGTAAATCAAACATACGACCAGGGGTTGTAATCAACACATCGATACCATCCTGCAGTTGTTTGATCTGCGGCGCTTCATCTACACCACCCATGGTGCTTAAAACTTTCACATGCGTATACTTTGCCAGTGTTTCAAACACCTCCGTAATCTGAACCGCCAGTTCGCGTGTAGGCACCATCACCAGACAACGAACGCCCAATTGACTGTTGCGGTCGCGGGGTTCATCATGCAATCTTGAAATCACGGGTATGGCGAAGGCAGCTGTTTTACCGGTGCCTGTCTGCGCGATGGCCAATACATCTTCCCCTTTCAGGATAGATGGAATAGCACGATATTGAATATCGGTCGGCTTGCGAAAGCCTAATTCCGACAAACTTTTTTTAATCTCTTCAGGAATGTTGTACTGTTCAAACTTCATAATCTCATACGTTACCCCGGGTATTCGTATACCGCAAGGAAGGCCCGAAGGTAAATCAATTGTGGGGATGTTGAATGAAATGGCATAAACCCGACTGTATTCGTTCAGCTTTAGGGTGATAATGCAGAGGCAATAGAATTTTATTTCGAATAGATATCCACCTTGAAATCATCCACCAGAAATTCATTCTTCGAAAGATTCCAAAGGCTGATATGGACCTCATCACCGTCTTGCAGATAGTCGGGAAGAGCCATAAAAAAGGAGACCTGCCCCCATTGATCCGTCAGGCAATTGGCAAGATGTATGGGTGTCGTTTGATGCACTTGACCATCCTGCTTTCCTATCTTATTATTGATATAAACATCTTTCCAAAGTAGGAGGGAATCGCCCCGTTTGATATCGACGACGACCAGATCGCTGAAATTAGTATGACCGTTCACTGAAGGCACGAAGTATCGGCCTTCACAACGGATAAAACCGACTTGGCCGTATTCGTTTTTTGAATAATGTAACCTCACATGAATATCGGGATACTCTTCATCTGCTTTCACCTTGTAAACTTGTTGCCCTTTGGAGGAATCATTGAATTTGAGAAACGCGATGGTTTTGAGAAAATGTGTCTTGTTCGATTTTGGTTGCTGCTCTTCAATATCCAACACAAGTAAATCATCATAGGTCAGTTGTTGTTTGAATAAGGTTGAATAGTTGAAGAGAAAGTTAGAGTTTTCAGAAATCAGATCACCACGGGCCGCCTGAAAACTGTAGGAAATATTGACCGACAACAGCAAGATGATGATGGAATAAACTGTCAGTTGTATCACTTTATTTTTGGTATAGACAGCACTTAGCAAAGCTGCCAGGGGAAAGGCCAACAGGGGATACATATGTATCATGGGCCGTGAACCGAAGCCGTTGATATAATTGTAACACCACCACGCGTAGATGATATAGATATACAAGGGAAGGATGACAAGTATCGGAACAATCAAGGGTTTGAATTTCTTGAAGAAAAGCAAACCGATGATCGCGATGCTCATCAAAGGGGTATATGCCATCCAACCGTTAGAAAAACCAAAGAGTCCTTTGATGATTTCGGGATGCAACCAATGAAAGGATTGGTCGATATAGCTGTCGTAAACAAATGACCCGGTATAAATTTTCCAGTAAATAAGTTGCGGTATGATGGGTACAATAAAGCACACGATACCGATCAGACAAGCGTTGAGGTTGGATGCCAGAAAGTTGATTTTCTCATTCAGGGAAGTCCGGTCATAGACCGAAAAAAGTAAAGGAATGAAAACGCATAATATATCAGATGGACGGGTCACAGTAATCAGTCCGCAGATAAAACCTATCAACATGAATCGTCGCAACGATGGAAGTCGATGCACTTGTATGGTTTCAAAAATCAGCAAAGAATATAAAAAGAAAAGAAAGACATGCGACATCCCGGCCTGCATGAAGGTAAACCAGAACAGGTTGGTGCCCACAAGCAACAGACAGATGCTGAGTAATGAAACATGATGGCTGAAAAAAGTGCGTAAGGATTTGTACAAGAAAAACAATCCGAGAAACACATAAAAGAATATAGCCAGTTTGATACTACGGCTATAGGTGTTGTTGTAACCGTTTGCATTGCCACCGCTTATTTTTTCGCACAGATGGGCTCCAAGAAAGAAGGGCGATTCCATCAACGCGATACCATAGGTGTATTGTATGATATAAAAACCTTTGGGACTTCGCCGGCTGTATTGCCGGTTTGATTTAAAGTAATCCAACACGATTGAATCGATCCCTTGGTCTTCGGCGGGGTTTTCAATCGAGTTGAAATTGTGATAGATAAAAGTCGTGGGCAGATAGGCATAATACCCGAGTGCATCACCATAAAAGGTAGCGGATTCTTTGCCATGTCTGATAAAGAAGACAAGACAAATCGACAAGGTCATCACAAGGATGAGGCTGCAGATGATCCGGGATTTTAGTAAGTCCATATAGACTATAGTTCGGTGATTACAATAGTAATACAAAAATGGAAATGATAGGACGCTAATTGTTCAGAAGAGCAGATGTGTTCAACGAATATTCATTTTCATTTATCTTTGAAAAAACACAACATGAAAATAGGAATCATAGGCTCCGGTGCCGTAGGTCGCACACTCGGAACTGCTTTTTTGAAAGAAGGACATCAGGTAATGCTCGGAACACGTAACATCGACAAGCCTGAGGTATTGACATGGAAAGATGAAAACCCCGGTGCTGAAACAGGGTTGTTTGAGACAGCGGCTAATTACGGTGAGTTGATCGTGTTAGCTGTTGGTGGCTCAGTGGCTGAAGAGGTCATAGAGCAAGCCGGTATGCATCACTTTTCAGGCAAGACGATTATTGATGCTACTAACCCAATCGTACATGGTGCACCCGATCATGGAGTTCTGAAATTTTTTACAACCCTGGATGATTCTCTGATGGAACGATTACAACGCCAGTTACCTGAGGCCCGTTTTGTAAAAGCGTTTAACAGTGTCGGAAGCGGGTGTATGTATAAGCCTGATTTCAATGGCATAATACCTTCTATGTTCATCTGTGGTAATGACGAAGAAGCCAAAGCCACAGTGAGTGCTATTTTAGTCTCCTTCGGATGGGACGTAGAAGATATGGGTAGTGCTGAAGCAGCGAGAGCTATCGAACCTTTGTGTATGCTATGGTGTATTCCGGGTTTCCTGAAGAATCAATGGTCTCACGCTTTCAAGTTGCTAAAGAAGTAAATCTCTTAAGGTGACAACAAACTGACGTTTTCCGTAATGGAAACGGGGACTTTAATGTACACTCCATTTTTACCAAGCTTGGCTGTTCCTTGAATACTCAGTTTACTCGTTTTGGAAAACAACGATGAAAAGGCAGTACTTAAGACTTTGAACGGATCGAAATGAGCCACGACTGGAAAGATGAATTTCGATGATTTAGGTATCTCTGTCTTCACAGGTTGATCGGCGGTAGCGACAAATTTGCCATTGAGATAAATGCTGAGGTTGGTTTCTTTCACATCCACGCCAAAATTATTGGGATTATAATATTCCAGATTGATCTTGATAGCTGAGTTATTCAGATTGATGCTTTCGATTTCGGTACTTTGGATGCCGATATAATCGAGTTCCTTGATCTTGTTGCAACCAGCAGATTGCAGCATGATGAAGGCTGTGGATAGAAGGCAGATCATGGAAAAGGTTCTCATCTGATAGTGATTAGTTGAAGAATTCAAATACTTTATGTGTGAGTTTATTGTCGCCATTTCCGGGATCCGATAAGAGCATCTCTTTCCAATACGGATTGACAGTTTCTTCAGGGACATTGGAGTGAAGAAGCAACATAAGACTTCCTAACATGCCCGGTTGAAAGAAGAGAAACTTGAGATTGGTTTTGGTGCCGGAACGATAATAAAACCATACTTCATATGGCAACGAGTTTTTTTCGTTCGCCACTCGAATGATCCTGTCCGGTTCGCCGTAACGGATATAAATACGGCCCCTGTCTGTTTCATAACCGGGTGTACTGGCTGTACCATATTTTTTAGCCAGATCATTGAGGATGACGGTATAATCGTTCCATGCTTTCTCTGGTTCTGACGGGTTGCGGTTGAACCAGAAATTATAAAAGAACAGCCTGAGGGTTTTAAGGTCATCCGATAAGGCTAATTCCCTGATCACTTTTTCTTCGCTACCTTGGGCCATAGGCGAAAGTGACAAGATGTTTTTTTTCAGTTGGGTAACATCATATTTTTGGACAAACGTTTTTTCGATAGCCACATTATTGGTTGTCTTACTGGATTCTAAAGCGTAGAAATCATCTTTCACCTCCATGTTAGTTAAACGCAATAATTGAAAAGGAATTTTCCGGGTATCCAATGCTTTCATCGAGTCATTCATATAACTTACAATGAAATCGAAATTGCCTGAAGCCAGCAAGGAATCGTCAAATAATAGACTGTCGATATACACTGCATTTCTATTCAGTTGAATCTTTTTAGACTGGATGGGGCGAAGTCTGAACTGCTGTGAGGATTTCTTTTTGATTTCGAGCAAGAGATATTGCGTCGTGTCAGTTGGATTTGATCGCGTCACATGTACTTCGAAGAACACTGTATTGATAGCTATATCAAAAAAAAGATGTTCCGGGGTCTGAATCTCTTGTTGACCGGTTGCTTCATTAAAGACCAAGTGGTCAGAAATTGACAAGCGGCTGATCGAATCTTTAGCAAGCGAAAAGACATCCGTCGCATGGAGTATTTGTAAAACCAACAAACAGATGATTATCTTTAACCTCATTTTGCGAAAATACAATGAGCGACGTACAAACAACACTATTGGACTGTGAATATTTTCCTTGTATCGGATGGTATCGGCAGTTTGTCCGGTCTGAAAATATTTTGATTGAAAAGCAGGAATATTTTCAACGGGCCACACTTCGCAACCGATGTTATGTGGCTGGTCCGAATGGACGTCTGGCCTTGTCGGTACCTCTGGAAGGTGGACGAAATCAACGATCTTTCATGCACGACCTGCGTATCAGCAACCAGGTGAAATGGCAAACACAACATTGGAAAACCATACAGGCTTGTTATGGACGATCTCCATACTTCACGTATTTTGAGGATTCCCTTGTCCTGATCTTCACGAAACGATATGAGTTCCTTGTTGATTTGAACCTCGATTCGATCGAACTGATGAACCGTTTACTTTCCTTAAAAAAGGAATTTACTGTCACAGAATCGTATCAAAAAGAATACCCTGATCCGGTGAATGATTTCAGAAGCACCTTCACCACTGATACCCTCACGCCTGATGATATACATTACCTTCAGCCGTTTGAAGACAAGAACGGTTTTAGAAGCGGATTAAGTATGCTGGACATGCTCTTGTGTGCGGGTAAACAATCGTTGATTTTGCTGCATGGAGCATGAAAAATAGTTGCCACTAAAAGTAAATTCGTCTTTACATTTGTAAAAATTTAATACAAAGTTTCTTACGCATACATGAGTAACACATACACAGACCTTGTCAAACAGACCTTCGATTTTCCTCAGGAAGGTTTTCAGGTAAAAGACAATTATTTGCATTTTAACGGGGTGGATCTGAAGAAATTGATTGACAAGTATGGCACGCCGTTTAAGATCACCTACCTCCCGAAGATTGGCATGCAGATCAACAAGGCGAAAAAGATGTTCAATGATGCCATGAAGAAACAGAAGTATGATGGCGAGTATTTTTATTGCTATTGTACCAAGAGCTCTCATTTTTCCTTTATTGTCGAAGAAACCTGCAAACATGGTGTGCATCTCGAAACATCATTTGCCTATGATCTTGAAATCATACGTAAGCTATATGAACGTAAGAAGATTACCAAAGATACCTTCATCATCTGCAACGGTTTTAAGACAAAAGCCTATACACGTAATATTTCCCAGTTGATCAATGCCGGTTTCAAAAACCTGATTCCGGTGTTGGATAATAAGAACGAGTTTGAAGATTATAAGCGGTCGATCCGTGTGAAGGATCCTGTAAAGATTGGTATCCGAATTGCCGCCGAAGAAGAAGCTTCATTTGACTTTTATACGTCCCGATTAGGCATCCGAACCCGTGATGTACTTGAATTTTATGTAGACAAATTGAAAGGGAATGAGAAGTTTCAGCTCAAGATGTTGCATTTCTTCATGAACAAAGGGATCAAGGATGATATCTATTATTGGAGCGAACTCAACAAGGTACTGAACCTGTATTGTCAGCTCAAGAAAATAGCACCTGAATTAGACAGTCTGAATATCGGTGGTGGTTTCCCTATTAAGCACTCACTTGGATTCGATTATGATTATAACTACATGGTGAATGAAATCGTCGCCACGATCAAGAAAGTCTGTAAGACTGCCAAGGTCGATGTGCCGAATATCTATACCGAGTTCGGTTCATTCACCGTAGGGGAGTCGGGAGCTATCATCTACAGCGTACTGGATGAAAAGATGCAGAACGATCGTGAGATATGGTATATGATTGATAGTTCGTTCATCACTACCTTACCTGATACTTGGGGTATCGGTGAAAAATTTCTGATGCTGCCAGTCAATAAATGGGATGAAGAATATCAGGAAGTACATCTTGGCGGATTGACCTGCGACAGCCATGATTTTTATACCTCCGAAGAACATATCAATGCGGTGTTCCTTCCGAAAAGTAAAACCAATCCCAATGCGTTAACGTCCAAAGAGTTAAAAACAAAGCAAGAACCTCTATATATAGGATTCTTTCATACGGGAGCCTATCAGGATCAATTGAGCGGCTATGGCGGTATCAAACATTGTATGATTCCGTCACCGAAACATGTGGTAATCGAATACGATAAGAACGGGAAACTGATTGATTGGTTATATGCCAAAGAGCAGACCTATCAAAGTATGTTGAAGATTCTAGGATATATGTAATCACCCTATTGTCTTTTTCTGTACAAATTCACGTGTTAATTTTTTGAGGTCATCGGCAGAATCTCTGTTCAGCCAATGGGCGATGGCACCGTTTATACTGTGAAACATTCATCAGCAGTCCCTATTTAGGGCTTGCTGAAAAAGTCTGAAGTGCATCAGGTACGAGCCGGCAAAACGAAGCTGTATTGATATACTGCGAGTTGCAGCCGGCGAAGTAGATGGTGTGCTTCAGGCTAACGAAATTGTGGAAGGTTTCGTAATAG
>CAIQUX010000090.1 GCA_903875055.1 uncultured Bacteroidota bacterium | reverse complement strand
GTGCTTCAGGCTAACGAAATTGTGGAAGGTTTCGTACTAGCTGAGGTGCAAGCTTATTGAACTTATTGTCTACAATGTCATGCACCTTAGTGCACTACTTTTACGCTGAAATATGAAATCATCCTTAAATTGAGTGTTTTTCAGCGGGCCCTAGATATTTTTAGCCGAATGAACATCAGTCCGCTATTTTTCATCAGCCTAGATCTTTTTGTTTCTTTTTGCATCATGGCAAAAAGATAAGAAGATGAGAAGAACAATGATTGATGTAGCTTAACGGTTAATCATAATATCATGAATTTCATTTACTCAAGTCATCCCTGATTTATTCCTAATTGTATTGAACACGAGATGTGACCTTAGATGAAAGGAGTATGAACAATGAACAATCTACCCTTCTTTTCCTTTTAACATCGGAACAAAACTAAAGGCATGAAATGATTCAGTCACAAGGCTTCCGTCACTCAGTTTTGTAATACGCGTCATGGTTTGAACATCATCTTCATCCAGCGGTAACACCATGATGCCGCCTGGTTTGAGCTGTTCGATTAATTTTTCGGGTATATAAGGAGCTGCCGCGGTAATCAAAATCTTATCGAATGGAGCAAACGTTGGCAAGCCAGCAAATCCGTCACCGTAGAAGAACTTGATATTTCGGTATTTCGATTTAAACGGATAATGTAATTGGTTTTTATCGTAGAGTTTTCGTTGACGCTCGATGGTAAACACCTGGGCTCCCATCTCGGCCAACACGGTAGCCTGATAGACACTACCTGTGCCGATTTCCAATACCTTTTCAAGTCTGTTGACCTGCAACAGTTGAGTCTGATAAGCAACGGTATAAGGTTGAGAAATGGTTTGGCCCTCTTCTATCGGAAACGCCCTGTCTTCGTAGGCAATCTTATCGAACGCCGGATCGAGAAAAAAATGACGAGGAATCGATTCCATCGCCTTCAGTACATGATCGTCTGAAATTCCTTTTCCTTTTATCTCCTCAATCAATTTTGCGCGGAGTCCCTTATGTCTGTATGTATCTTCCTGTTTCCGAATCATTCTAATGCTTGTCTGCTGCTGTTACTCTTTCTTGTTTGTCGTTACCCGTGTAAAATTGATCATGGTCTTGACCGTACTCATTGCATTGCGCACAGCCAAGGTATCATCGCCTTTAAATTCATAGATCAGATAATACGTCGAATTCTTTTCGTCGGTATACATATTCAATTCATGCCGCTCTGGATCGATCATGTATTTGAAATGGTCCACCATCTTGATATCTTCTTTTCCTGAACTGTAGGTCTTATCTTTTTTATATTCAAACCAATCCCGGTCGTTTTGCCAGCGGCCGACAATCTTTTCCTCATCCGTTTTTTTGCAAGACACGAAAGACGAACATATGAACAACAATAAACCTGTTCTTTTTATCAATTTCATAAAAATATATATTGCGTGTAATCAATTTTATTCGGAGTCACGGGCAGGGATCGTAGCGAAAATCCCACGCATCA
The DNA here is from genome assembly GCA_903875055.1 of uncultured Bacteroidota bacterium. Classification (GTDB taxonomy): domain Bacteria; phylum Bacteroidota; class Bacteroidia; order Chitinophagales; family Chitinophagaceae; genus OLB11. The sequence goes on along the minus strand of CAIQUX010000090.1, from coordinate 12,775 downwards.
GGCGTAGATTGGAGCGAATAGCCCGGTGCCGGCGCTTTGGACGGCAGCCCGCCATGTAGTGTTACTCTTTCATCATATCCATCACAGCCTGTGCGATATCTTCGGCATTAGGTTTTGAGAAGTAATCACCATCGCTTCCGTAAGCAGGTCTGTGCGCATGCGCTGTGAGTGTCCTCGGGGCGATATCCAACCAACGATACCCTCCTTGTTTTTCAATCACTTGCTGATACATATAGGCTGCGGCGCCACCAGGCACATCTTCATCGACAAAAATGATACGGCTGGTCTTTTTCAACGAATCTAATATCTTATGATGGATATCGAAAGGTAATAAAGTTTGCACATCGATGAGTTCGCAACTGATACCGGCTGGTGTCAGATACTCTTTCATCGCATCCTGAATAATCCTGATGGTTGAACCATACGATACGATAGTCACTTCATCGCCTTCCTCAACGATATCAGGCACACCTAATGGCACGGTCATGGTGCTGAGATTGGAAGGTACTTTTTCTTTAAGCCTATAACCATTCAGACATTCGACCACAATAGCCGGTTCATCTGCTTGTAACAAGGTATTATACATACCGGCGGCCTGCACCATATTTCGGGGAACACAGATATTGATTCCGCGCAATGAATTGATCATCATGCCCATTGGGGAACCGCTATGCCATACGCCTTCCAAACGGTGGCCCCGGGTACGCACAATGAGAGGGCATTTTTGTCCGCCCTTCGTACGCCATTGCAAGGTAGCCACATCATCGCTTAAGGACTGCAAGCCATACAGTAAATAGTCGAGATATTGAATTTCGGCAATCGGCCTGAGACCGCGGAGAGCCATACCAATACCTTGTCCCATAATGGTTGCCTCCCGGATGCCGGCATCAAAGACACGCCATTTGCCATGTTTCTCCTGTAAGCCTGCGAAGCCCTGGTTTACGTCGCCTATATTACCTACATCTTCGCCAAAGGCAAACACCTTATGATTGTTGGCCAGGGTTTGGTCGAAGAACTTATTAAGAATTTCAAATCCGTTTAAATATATTTCTTCTGAATCGTAGGCCGGTTTAACCTCAGCAATTTTGCTGACACTATGATCAGAAACGGAGTGTAAGACAGAGCTATATTTTTCATTCGCATCTTCCCTTAATTGATGATAAAAGTTTTGCAACTGTTGGATTGCTGAAGATGTTCCAGCCAAGTGTATTACTTTAGCCAGCATTTTCATGACGTCTCGTCGAAGAGGTTCTTTGATACTATTCAATTCCTTTACAAGTGAAGCAATAGTTTCTGCATTCGTGTTTCCTTCAAAGACAATATGGTTACAAAGTGTGGTTGCTTGTTGTACCTGTTGCTTAATCGGATCGATGAATTTTTCCCAAGATGATTTTTTCAAAGTAAGCACCAATTGCTTGGCTTCCTCTTCTATTTTCAAAAGTTCTTCTTCTTTTGCAATGGCGTTTTCTAAAATAAATTCCTTCATTTTCTTGAGGCAATCCATTTCTTTTTCCCACTCCAATCGTTCCTTACTCTTATATCGCTCATGTGAGCCTGAGGTTGAGTGTCCTTGTGGTTGAGTTATTTCCTGCACGTGAAATACTGCTGGGATATGTGTATCTCTTATTTTTTGAATACCTGCTTTAAAGGTATCGCATAAGGCTGCATAATCCCATCCCTTTACTGTATAAATATCCAATCCACCGAGACCGGGTTCATATTGAAAGCCTTTCAAAATTTCAGAGATAGAATTCTTACTGGTCTGGAATTTCCTTGGCACAGAAATACCATATCCATCATCCCAAATAAAAATGGCTAAAGGAACCTGCAGAACGCCTGCTGCATTGATGGTCTCCCAAAACAATCCTTCACTGGTAGAAGCATCACCAATGGTAGTGAAACAAACTTCATTTCCATTCTTCGAAAAGTTTGTATTGTCTTTAAGGCCATCTTGTGATCGATATATTTTAGAGGCGAATGCCAACCCCAATCCTCGCACCATCTGACCAGCGGTAGGTGAAATATCAGAGCTGCTGTTTTTGGATTCAGTCTGATTTTTCCAATGGCCCTTTTCATCCAGAAACCGGGTTGCATAATGTCCATTCATCTGACGGCCTGCACTGCTGGGTTCCGCATCCACATCAGGATTAGCATAAAGCTGGGAAAAGAATGACTCAATGTTACTCATACCACTAGCGAACATAAAGGTCTGGTCGCGGTAGTACCCTGAACGAAAATCACCTTCCTGAAAGACTTTGGCCATGGCTATTTGTGCAACCTCTTTCCCGTCACCGAATATTCCGAACTTAGCTTTACCGGTCAATACTTCTTTTCTTCCTAACAGACTTGCCTCCCTGCTCTGAACAGCAATTGAATAATCGTTGATGACATCCTGTTTGAAATCCTCAAACGAAATTTTCTCTGTCTGTATGTTATTAGTTGATGAATTCATTATGCTGCTCTATTGTGTGGAGTTAAGGTTACAAAAATAATATTCTATTGCTTCTATTCACAAAAATTTTATGTTTTAAAAGACATTGTTAAAGGGGGTTCGGTTAACCATGACTTAACTGAGAAAAATTTGTTCAATAAAATTATTGGCTACTTTTGAGTCAACAATTAAAAATAAAGTTCCACAATGAAAAAATCATTCTTCCTGTTTAGCGCGATTGCTTTAATGAGCCTTACCATGGTTGCTCAGACTCCTTCTGACAAGCAATCCCCGGTTAAAACGGCTGTCACGGCAGAACCTCATGCAGCCAATCATGGAGCACAGATTCAGTCACCTGCCTCCCAACAGAGTTCTGACCTTAGCATGAAGTTTAAAAATGAAGACCATTCTTTTGGCAATGTTCCGGAAGGCCCTTCTGTGAGTTATGATTTCGAGTTTCTCAATATCAGCAAGGAACCAATCGTATTAAGTAATGTACAGGCTTCTTGCGGATGTACAACACCAACTTGGCCGAAAGAACCGATTGCTCCAGGGAAGTCCTCAAAAATAACCGCTACTTACAATACCCAAGGTCGTCCTGGTCCGTTCTCAAAAACTATCACAGTAACTTCCAATGCAGGTACAAAAGTATTGAAAATTTCGGGCACCGTTGAAAAGGCACCTGAATCATCGGTACCAACGAACAATTCAAGTATCATGAAGCATTAATCCATTCTTCGTCATTTATTATCACTAACATAAAAATTTAAATTAAAAAAAAATGAAAAAAACAATTGTATTATTCAGCACATTAGCTTTAATCAGCTTGTCAAGTGTCGCTCAAAACAAAGACACAAAAAAAACAGATGTAAAACAACCAACTGACAAAGCTCAAGTGGTAACTGCACCAGTTGCAACACCTCAGACAGCAGCTACAGCCGCACCTGCTCAAAATCCGGATCTTAGTATTAAATTCAATCAGGAAGAGCACAACTTCGGGAATGTTCCAGAAGGTCCTTCAGTAAGCTATGATTTTGAATTCAAGAACATCGGTAAAGTGCCTATCATATTCAGTGATGTTCATGGTTCATGCGGTTGCACGGTACCAACATGGCCTAAAGAACCAATTTTACCTGGAAAAACATCTAAAATTGCTGTAACCTATTCAACACAAGGTCGTCAGGGACAAATCAACAAAACTGTCACTGTAACTTCAAACGTTGGAACAAAGATTTTGAAAATCAGTGGGAATGTTGACAAGGCTGATCCAGCTGCAACCCCAACAGATACAAAACAACCAGCGCACTAAAATTAAAAAAACATCCTAGTTACAATGAGAAACTTCATTTTCATTATCGTACTTACTGCCTTCTCTTTTACGGCCTTCGCTCAAAATGATCGTCCAAACGCTCCAGTTTTTAAATTTACTGAAGAGACTCATAACTTCGGTAATCTGAAAGAAGGTGCTGAAGCTTCGTATGATTTCATGTTTACGAATACCGGTAAGGAGCCATTAATTATTCAAGATTGCAAGGCTTCTTGCGGATGTACTACTCCCGTGTGGACTAAAGCACCCGTGTTACCAGGCCAATCTGGGAAAATCAATGTAAAATACGATACAAAAGGTCGCCCGGGTTCATTCAATAAATCTATCTTTATTGCTTCCAATGCAAAAAGTAAGGAAAAGAGATATGAAATTGTAATCACTGGTAATGTATTAGCATCCGGGGAAAAAGACGCACCATCTAAATCCACTGACCCGAAACATTAGAATCCATTGTACATGATAGTAAAGACTACGAGAATTCGTAGTCTTTTTTTTTACCTATCTTAGCAGTCCCTAGGCATGAATATTTCCTTTTACATCTCACGCAGACTTGCTCTGAACGCAAAAAAAACTTTTTCAGGGTTTATCATCCGGATTGCCATACTGGCCGTGACATTGAGTATTGCTATCATGATTATCGGCAGCTCCATCACCAGAGGATATCAGGAGGTGATTCAAAATAAATTTTATGACTGTTGGGGGCATATTCATGTCACAACGTTTCTTGCAGATCCTTCCAATCTTAATAACGAACAAACCCTAGAATACGATTCCTCCTTGGTTCGTCAGATGAAGGCAGTACCCGGTATTAAATCAATCGCTGCATATACCATTCAATCTGCCATCATTAAAACACCGAAGGAAATTGAAGGCGTATTATTAAAAGGAGTGTACAATCATTCCGACGATTACATGCTCAAAAATTATTTGGTTGAAGGAAAAGGAATCACTTTTAATGACAGCAGCTATTCAAGTGATATCCTGATTTCAAAAAACATTGCCGGGAAACTTGGTTTATACACGGGAGATTATGCTATCCTTTATTTCTTAAGCAATTCCGAAACGCAACCCAAGGCCCGAAAAATAAGAATAGCCGGTATTTACAAAACCGGTCTGGAAGATTATGATAATGTTTTTGCCATTTGCGATGCCGCTTTAATCAATCATATAAATCAAAAAAGCAAAAGTAGTATCCATGGATACGAAGTCTATGTCAGCGATAAAAAAGAAAGAAATCGTATTGAGAAAATACTTTATGAGCAATACGCCCGTCCCCCTCTGCAGACTTATCTAATAGACAAGAGATTTGAAAATGTGTTTTCATGGTTGAGTATGATGAAAATGAATGAACGAATAATAATTCTGATTATGCTTATCATTGCTGTTGTCAACATGATCACAGCTTTGCTGATTCTGGTTCTGGAAAGGACTCAGATGGTAGGTGTTTTGAAGTCTTTAGGTATGCAGAACTTTCAAATCCAGGAAATATTCATTTATTCAAGCCTTTATATCCTCACCATCGGAATGTTTGCAGGAACTATACTTGGAATAGGTCTTTGTTACTTACAACAAAAATATGGTTTCCTTCATTTGGATGAAAGCATATACTATGTAAGGACCGTACCTGTCTTTCTAGATACTAACGTCATCCTTATGATTAATTTCATTGCTTTTGTTGTCTGCACGTTACTACTTCTGATTCCATCCTTGATTGTAAAAACAATTTCACCCACCAAAGCGCTTACATTCAATTGAGCTTTAAAGAAACATATATCCAGTATTGTCTGAATAATGAGATACCACTTTTCTTTCAGCCATTCTGGCTTGACGAATCAAATCATTCTTGGGATGTGTGTTATGCAGCAATAAACGGTTATCAGGCATATTTTATTTACCACAACGAAAAGAAACTCGGACTAACCTTCTTACGTAGTCCCCATTTAATTCCCTATACCGGACTACTTTTTGTACAGGATCAAATGCCTGAAGAATATAAACGAAATCTCGTTCATTCGTTGCTCAATCAACTTCCTTCTTTTGATGTATTTGATATGGACTTGGCCTGGCAAATCGGTATTCAACTTCATTTTCCGACTTTTGACATCTCACTACGACGTACGAATCTGATAACACTTTATGACGAAGCTACTGTGTATAGTCAGTTAATGCCTTCATTAAAAAGACAAATCATGAAGGCCAATAGATCATTGACCGTTTTCGAAGAAGACAACATCGACTTGTTCTATTTACTTCATCAGAAAACATTTCTGAAACAAAACAAACAGCCTCAGATCCCTTTAGATGTTTATCAAGGATATTGGCATTGTTGTAAACAACATGGCTGTGGCAAATTGTTTTTTATTAAAGATAATGATGAACACATTCACGCTGCCATGTTCATTGTGTATGACCACAACATAGCTTATTACCTGGCCGGTGGAACAGATGCTGATTACAATGGAAGCGGCGCAATGAGCTTATTGATGTGGCATGCCATACTGATCAGTATCAGGATGGAAAAAAAAACCTTTGATTTCGAGGGAAGCATGCTGCCTAATGTCAACCGGTTCTTTAGAAATTTCAATCCTGTTGAAGTCCAATATTTGCATCTCAACAAAGTAAATTCAATCTTATATAAGATACTAAAGGGCTAAATATCAAACTAACGCATGATATACAGTTTACCGAAACCCTTGTTTATCCATTTATCGGCATTCTGAGAATTGCTACGTTTGTAGTGATCCATCTGCTCGCCATGAAGATTAGAAACTACCCGATACAGATAAACACCATTAGCTAACGGTTGCCCGAACTGATCATCTCCTTTCCATTTGTATTCAGTGATATTGGTACCTATATGCAATGGCCCCAGATCAGATTTCAAAATTTCCTTCACAATCTTTCCGCTGGGAGAAAGAATCTGTATTTTTAAATTACTGGGCAATTCTGAACCGGTGATGGTAAAAACAAATTGCGTTGATGTTGTGAATGGATTTGGATAATTCACAACCGATGAGATAGAAGGTTTATTCACTACTTCAAACCCGACTTTGTAAGCATAATTACCAGAAATATTACCTGCTTTGTCTTTGGCTTTTACAATAAGCAGATAATCATTACCATCCAAAGTAAATGTCGGTCTGTATTCCAATCTGGCGACATTCTTGGCTTTCCCGTCTGAAAGGTTGGCTGGAATGAATTTCAATACCGTTCCGTCAAATGGGATATAATGTTCGGTAGTGGAATTATCACCAGGATAGCGCATGTAGACTTCTGCAAGCAATGTATCATCCAACGCTAAAAACTTATTCTCATCCCTAAGTGTGATATTGATAAATGGTTTGGCTGATACAATATCCTTGTCCATGATGTGTACTCCATCGAACGTTACATCTATCAATGGATTCTGTTTATCAGGCACCACATAATCATTCAGATAGCCAATATTATTAGGATGATATTGTTCTATCTGATCATTATCGGGATTGGCTTCGATGACCAGGATATTGCTCCCGGGAATATCTGTCGAACTTATATCCATTACAGCATGAATAGTATCAAGCGCAGCGATTGGAGAATAACGTTTGGTGTTAACAGTTTTACGAACCTTATTTCTGTCTATGACATCATATTTGACAAGCATGCTGTCCATTGGAATCTCTGTTAGGTTTTCAATTGCTACCTCTATTCTTGTTTTTTGTCCTTGCTTCACCGAGTCTGTGTAGACAAAATACCTGTTTGGATTCAAAGCCGCTTCAGGAGCTAACTGATATAAGACCCTCCAATAACTTACCTGCTCCGGAGTGGTGAAGTTATTATCCCTGTTATTCATTTTAAGTCTCAAGAACGGATACACTTTTTCATTGATAAATGTTAAGGACGTATCGCCACGAACGCTGGCTAAAAGAGTTTCATGATTATTTGCATCAATCCCGATTATATCAACCAATACAGAATCACCCACTCCCGGATCAGTCGTGAATCCTTTCCGTAAAAACGAATTCCATTTCTTGGCTGGCCCGATGTTAGTGCCAAGCATTTCACCTTCATATAGATAGGTTACAAAATCAAATTCCCTGTTCAGGACCTTAGTACTATCCGATTCAACCGCCTGACTAACAGAACTTACCACATTCTTCTTGACGAAAAATATCATAGGCCGATTCTTGTAAAACGAATCGATCATGGTAAACCCAAGATTATAAAGCTTATGATATAATGAATTATTGGAACCATAAATCGTGGTGTCAGCTTTCCATTGCTTGATAAAAGTCTTGTTTAAACTGCCACAATCAGCACCAGTGCAAAGTCGTGGCTGTATCATGATATAGAAACGATCTGGAATTGAATCTATAAAATCCATTATTTTTTTCCTAGAAGCTGCGTTCAAAAAACTGAATTCAAAAAATGGATCAATATGACTTGCTTCACGATCACAAGGGGCAAAACTACCAAATCGACCACTTGCACCTACCAATGCATTGTTCCACGGTGTGCCGTCTAACGTATCAATGACCATGAATTGTAAACTAGAATAGCCAGGATAGGGATCACATCCATCCGTATATAACTCCGCTCCATTCATCTTGACCCTGTAATCGGGCCATTGGTAATAATACGGCGCCGGTGAATACAAGCATACATTCTGTACCTGCAGCTTTTTATTTGTTCCGTTGAACACAAATTTCCGGTTGGTTGAATCAAGATACATATCGGTATAAGTATCTTTTTGATATTGATAATAATGACTTTGATTCCATCCGGGAGCACTTCCATTGATATAGATGAATGAACTATAGGACCATTTATGTTTCGGATTTGCAGCTGATGTATCCATGGCTGTGCGCCAGTAATAGACAGTGCTGTCGCGAAGTGTAATCGGTGGCTGCCATTTGATGACTCCGCCCTTTTCGATAATTGAAGTCGAGACCAATAATGGACTAGTAAATTTCTCTGTCGTATCGATCTGAATCAGATAAGTGTGTAAAGGAGCAAACGGATTCAAGGTAGAACCTTTCAATATGACATTTTGTTGACTCACGATACCAAATTCATAAGGATAAACAGGCACCAAATCATCATTGTAAATATTAAAGACATGTCTGATAGAATTATTGGTCTCTGAAATTTCGTCGACAAATCCCTCCTGATCCAATAAGATATCGATGGCGTTATCACCTATAGATATCGTGCCCAATATCGGAATTCGTAAGCGGATGGTATCAGAATATGCAAGACCGGGATATTTCTTATTGAGTAACACATATTCAGTACCATTAGGCAGCGTACGCTTAATATATATACTCAACGAATCCTTGGTATATTTTCCTAAATTATAAATGACAACTTGCACATCAAAAGAATCCAGGTTCGTGGTAAGATTCAACTGTTTGAACGTTAAACCTTTCTCCTCAATGTCATAATCGGGTTTTGGGAAGGAATGCAATCTAGTAGCCGGATCTCCGTTCAGAATTATCTGTTCGGCATGCTGGCGAAGCATACCATCACCAGCCAGATTGAGGGTGGAAATATTAGCCGCCATCTGCTCCCCTATAGATTTCCCATAGGTAGTGACGCTAAACTGCTTGTATAACGAATCGGTATAGGTTGTAAGTCGATCAGAAATTCCGGTATTATCACTGGCAATAAAAGCAATACTTCCCCCATGAGGCGACAAGACGAATTTCTCACCCAAGGATCGCTGACCTACTGCCAAGATAAATACATTCCCAACCCCACAACCATTTGCCTGAAACACAGGATATTTCTTGTAGTTAGTCATCAGTTCAGGATTATCCAAATTGTAATCTAGCGTTGAGGCAGAACCATGTCCGAAAAACTGCACCAAATTCAAACCACCTTTAAAAAGGCTGTCTATCATGGCGCTGTTAGCTGTTTCAACTGCCGATGTTGACGACTTCTTGATGGTTATCACATTGGCACCGAACAAGGTATCTTTGATACGTTGTTCTTGAGGGGCAAAGGCCGCTAATATGGCCCCTTGTCCATTTGATTCATTGGCGCCCGCAATATGCAACACATTTTTTTTCCACAGGACAGAGTCACTGATCTGATTACTGAAATCGGTCACCGAGACTTCATGATCTTTGATCTTATCAAGATAAATCTTTACATCATTGCCATTCCAAACAGGCAATCGCCCGATTGGAATCTGTGGCTTGCTGTCAAAGGCAAAGGATGTCAACAAATTATCTGAACAAGGATCTCCGTAAGAAGGAATAATAGGAAACGGGTAACTCGATGCGGCTCCTGATGTATAAGTCAGATAATCTTTGTAATCGATACCTTTCCCTATGATAAACACAAATTTAGGTTTGGAAGACCAAGCAGCATCAACATACGCATAATGAAGAAAATTTTTAACTGCCTGCGAATGATAGGTATAACCATAACCGAATTCATTATACAGATCATTCACATCAACCACGATAGGATCATATGAGCCTCCCGCCATCGATGCACGGTAATTCTTATATTCATTGACATAATTAGTCCCATTTCCATCATCGAATAAACGGGCATGTGATAGTATGATATAATTGCCCTGATGACTGTTTATCGTATAATTCTTGAACTGAACCGATGTTAAATTACTTACAGAACCTATAGATGAAGTCTGCGCCTGACTTTGAATAAAGAAACGTTTTACTTGTGAAGATGCTGGTATTAGAAAACGTATCAAACCTGAAACCGATATATCACCGATGATGTATTCATTGGATGTGATATCATACAATCTGGGTGCCACTGCATTATTCTTAAAGTTTGAAATTTCCAGATAATAGTCAGAAGCTTTCGGATCGAGTTCAAAGTAAGATGAATCGACATTGTTGAAATTGAATTGCCTTGGATATCTTAATTCGGTGTAGGCAATTCCATATCGGTCGTAGACATTATTGGCAACATCGGTATTCATTGGAGTATATTTCATGACAATTTTATTTGCCGTGGTCAGATTCGACATCGGCAAATTGACATTGAATCGTTTGAATCCAAATTGACTATAACTCGAATCCCCGACGAGTGTGTTATTGGCGAATAATTTCATCCGGTGCGACGGGATATAACTGTTACCGACCACCGCCGTTTTAAACGAAGCGTCAGGAGCTCCTGCCACTTTATAAGGGAACAGGCATGTATATGTAACCGAATCATTTGCCGTACTGAGTGGAAACTTAAAAAAACCTTCTCCATCTTCATATTGTGAAGAACATAAATAGATGACATCTGTCGAAGGGAAATAATACGAAGTTCCGGAAACAAAACCAGTCCTGTAATTGACCCGGCTCTTATCCCAAAAGTAATTTTCCTTTGGCGGAGGTGCACTCATATTGTTGAAACGCTCTGTAAACCGCTTATTATTAGTCGATGTATTGAAGGTCAGAAAATAATAGGCTGTATCTGACAAGAGATTCTGAGCCGGATTCAATTGTGAACTTGCATTCTTAAATAATGGAATATCTACGTTACCATTTGCCTTCTCTCCATAAAACTCTACATAATCCGTTCCGCCCAACACGCCATTATTACTGACATACATAGCCACTTCGGCCCCATCCCTGAATAACTGAAGATTGGCGCCGTTGACAGTCGAAGGCAAACCTAAGGCTGTCAATTGGGATATCGGAATACGATAGATATCATCTCTGACTACTCCAAACTTATAATACGTCTGACTGTAATTGATCCACTCATTCCCATAGGTCTGGGCATTGATCGGTTGAACAAAATAAAAAAGAACAAGAAGTGAAAATAGTAGACGTTTCCTCATACTGTTTATGATTTACTCGTAGCTTTTCTTCTGAATGTATTATCAATGAATGCTTCATCACTTGCGTGTGCATTTGATTTTTTATTGATATCGATTCTCAAGGAGATAAAATGACTGTACAAGGCACTCGATTGTATATTCAGACTGGAAAATGAATAATCGATGGCAAAATTTTTGATTTTCACGCCAAGACCCAAAGTCGGTTGAAACAAGGTTGTCTTCTTAGTATTGGTGGTGTCGTTATCATTTAAAACACGTTGAAAATTACCCAAGCCGGCTCTCAAATAAAGTAGGTTTTTATAGGCTAATTCAGCGCCGATACGAGGATCGATGCTGAATGGCTTCACATTGATCAGATTACCATAACGTTTTCCATCAGTCGTGATATCGGTATTCAGTTCAGCCAGTACACTTAGTTTCTTTGATATCGGGAAATTGCGACCAGCTCCTAAAATGATTCTTGGTGTGGCGACCTCAGAACTTTTTGATACGATGGCGTTCCCTGTTTGTGTCAGGACTTGCTTTTCTTTTTCAGTAAAACTGAACGACCAAAGCGTATACGTCGTTGTGAGATCCTTGATCACTGCACCCAATTTCCAACGTCCTAATTTAGCTTGAGCACCGATATCTAATCCAGCTCCCCAGGCATTGGCCATCGAACCGATACTGCGGTGTATGATTTTCAGATTACCTCCGATTCGGATATCTGCATCATCCCTTCCGACAAAACGCTTCAATTTCACCGGTTGTGCGTATGAAATTAAACCGGCATAATCTTGTGAGGAGATGGCTTTGATTTTGGTATAATCTACCGAACCGTCAGGTTGAATCAAATCAAGGGTATAAGGAATATCGTCGATCGCATATCGGATGAGGGAAATACCAATGACCCCTTTATTATTTTTCATGGGGAAAGCCGCACCCAGATAATCATACTTGGCAATGCCACTGAAATATTCAGAATGCATGAGACCTACCTGCAGATCAGATTTCACGTAACTGATACCGGCCGGATTCCAGAAAGCCGACGTCACATCATTGACAGAAGCGATTTGTGCGCCTGACATACCCGTACCTCGTCCGCCAACACCTAAATTAAGGTAATCATTGACGTATTTACGTTGCTGCGCATTGACACCCGACAAATTGCACCCGATGAGGATCAGGAGAAAATATTTTTTTACCATCGCTTTCTTTTAGATTTGCAACCCTTAGAACGTATCTT
>CAIQUX010000089.1 GCA_903875055.1 uncultured Bacteroidota bacterium | reverse complement strand
GAGGCATTGATACCAATAAACACGCTATCACCGACAGCCATAGTCTTGTCGGCCGATGTATAGGTGCCTCCTGTTTTGAATGTGATATTTGGAATTTTGCCTGCGTCTTTTTTGCAGGAGGCCATGCCAGCGAATAAGATAGCAATTGCTATGATTGAAAGTAAGTGTTTCATTTTAATTGTTTTTTTGATGTTTCTTGAAGAATAAAATAGGATACTTGCATCCGTTGCGTACATGTACGAGGGATGCCTGACTTGCCAAGATCCATGACAAGTCAAAAGAGTCTGTTGACTCTATCAAGAAATATCAGGAGGCGGTGAGGTGACCTTGTAGTCAGGATTTTTAATCCGGAAGGGCGCCGGAGAATTATACCGCATGTTGGATTCAAATATGACTGAACGTGTTGCCAGGTCTTGTTCCTGATCAGGTACGAATACACTGAAATGCTTTAGTTCGCTTGGCTTATGACCTGTTTTGCCATTTTCTTTTTTCAACAGATTTTCAAAGGATTTCTCTTTCTTGTCGATCAGAACCGTGACTTTGTAACCATCCCCCTGCTTGATGACAGTATGGATGTCATATAATTTATCGTTCAATCGCAATTCATGTTTTGCAGGTATAAGTGCTGTATGATATTCTGATGCTGAAAGATGCAAGGTTTCAAGTCCGGAAAGGTTGTGTGCCATTTTGTGCTGTTGGAATTCCCGGTTCTGCTCGACAGCAAACAATATAGAAAACGAAAACAATACCTGTATCGCAAATAATACGAGCATACTGAAGGCAATCTGTTTCCGAAATCGGTTTACCATTTTATTTCTTTGCGAATCGAAAGTACGAAATTAATTCCTTGATTATACAGGCCATAATATTTCAACCGCGACAAATGATCCATGTACTTCTTATTCGTCAGGTTTTTTCCAGCCAGTCCGAGTGTCCAATTGCCTTTAGGAGCCACGATCGTCAGGCCTGTGGCCACATTCAGCAACACGTAATCGGCTGTGTTGGTTTCAAATTGCGCAGCCTGATGTTGAGGAAATACGTATTGGATTTCGGGTTCTGCAAAGGCAGTTGGTATTTTGCCAGACAAGGTTTTTGAGAGTCGTAGAGAGGAATTCAGTTTTAAGGCCGGGATGAATGGGAGATAGTCGCCTTTGTCTAAAAGGCCTTTGGTAGAGGTGAATCCTTCCGTCCATTCTAACCATCGAAGAGATGTTGGTTTGAACGTAGCCAATAGTTCTGATCCATAGATGGTGGCATTTTGTTGTCGGTAACGGAAGACAGGGAAGCCGAGATTTTTTTCTCCGGTTCCTTCAAGATAAATATAATTGAAGAAGCGGTTGTAATACACTGAACCGGAAAAGAATAGCTGACGTGATGAATATTCTGCCGTCAAATCGGAATTGATATTTTGTTCTACTTTCAAAGACGGGTCTCCGATTTCAAAACGGTAAACACCTTCGTGTAATCCGTTGGATGAAAGTTCAGCAAGGTTCGGTGCGCGGAATCCACTGGAAATATTGGATTTGATACTGAGTGCTTTGGATGGATTAAACACAAATCCCAACATGCCGTTTCCTGTTGTGCGGCTGACAGAGAATGGTTGAATGTCTTTTCCGGGTGAATTGAGGGTTCGGGTTTCGAAGGTCTGGATATTTTTGTGATTGATACCAAGACCTGTTTCAATGATCCATTTGTTGAGGAATACTTTGATATAGCCTGCCACATTGCCTTCGATCATATTCGCATCAGGAATAATGATACGTCCGCCGTAATTAGTATTATTGATGAAGTTGAATTGCTGGTTAAGCACAAG
>CAIQUX010000088.1 GCA_903875055.1 uncultured Bacteroidota bacterium | reverse complement strand
TCCTCACGAATCATTCCATCTATTCACGATTTCGGTTCGTGGGGACACGAACCGAGGCATAGAAAATGCCAGCCATTGAACCGGCAGTCGTTTACATCGCCATGTTTCGTTTCCTCACGAATCATTCCATCTATTCACGATTTCGGTTCGTGGGGACACGAACCGAGGCATAGGGACACGAACCGAGGCATAGGGTGTGCCCCCGAACGTGAAGAAAATGCCGGCCATTGAACCAGCAGTCGTTTACATCGCTTCAATGTTATGTAACATCGTTTCAATGTCATGTAACATCATTTCAATGTCACATGACTTCGTTTCAATGTCATGTAACATCATTTCAATGTCACATGACTTCGTTTCAATGTCATGTAACATCATTTCAATGTCACGTAACATCAGTTCAATGTCATGTAACATCGTTTCAATGTCACGTGAATTGGTTTCAATGTCATGTAACATAGCTTCAATGTCACGTAACATAGTTTCAATGCCACGTAACATAGCTTCAATGTTCACTGACATCGATTCAATGGCTGCTGTCTTTGATTCTATGGCTGCTGTCTTTGATTCAATAACTGCTGTCATGAGTCTGTTCAATAAAATGTGTCAGTTTATTACTGCATTGGTTGGGTCTCACCAACCAATCATATTGCATCTTACTTATGTTGCAGTTGAAATTGGCATTTAAGATGATAATATATATCGGTCGGTGAGACAACAACCGATAGGGAATTCGATAAGCCGCAGCATCCGACAGGATGATAGAACTAAGTTCGAAATTTCGTTGTCGAGACACTACGGGGATAAAGTTTATATCCTCACAAACCTTTGGAGTATGAAATTACTTTTAATAGACTTTAGGTTCATAAGCTAAAAGAAGTATCTTTATATAAGCCACAGCTCTAGCCACCGGAACGTAAGCGTTTATCCATAAATTAAAACAATCTAGCTATGAAAGGAATTTTTATTTATTTAATTTTTATTTTGTCATCTCAAACCACTAGTGCTCAGTTTTGGACTGAACTTGGGGGTGTGAATGCATTATCTGCTAACAATACTATTGTTGATATTATTGGAGATTCTGGTGGAAATATTTATACAACCGGTTATTTCACTAACTTAAGTGGTCACAGATTTATTGCCAAATGGGATGGGGCAAGTTGGAACGAAGTAGGTGGCCCAAATGGCTTAGCAGCTAATTCTAGTATTGCTACAATAAGAAAAGATCCATTTGGGAATCTTTATGCTGCCGGGTTCTTTACAAATTCTAGTGGAAGTCAATATGTTGCCAAATGGGATGGGGCAACTTGGAGTGAAGTAGGTGGTTTAAATGCCTTAGCTGCGAATTATTATATTCGTAGTATTATAACTAATGGCCCTGGGAGTATCTATGCTGCCGGGGCCTTTACAAATTCGAGCGGAAAATTTTATGTAGCTAAGTGGGATGGATCTAGTTGGAGTGAATTAGGAGGTGCAAATTCATTAGCAGCCAATAATAATATTGCTACTATATGTATTGACGCTTTCGACAATATATATGCAGCAGGGAATTTTACTAATTCGGCTGGAAAAATATATGTAGCAAAATGGGATGGAGTAACTTGGAGTGAAGTGGGAGGATTTAATACATTAGCTGCCAATAGTGGCATCAAAACAATGTCCATAGATGCCTTTGGAAATATATTTGTTGCTGGTTTTTTTACCGATTCAACAGGAAATAAATATGTAGCTAAATGGGATGGAACCACATGGAGTGAATTGGTCGGTTCAGATTCGATTGCTGCTAATAATTACATATTAAGCACTTGCTTTGATATTACCGGGAATTTATATATCGGTGGAAATTTTGTAAATTCTAACGGGAAAAGATATGTTGCTAAATGGGATGGCTCAACTTGGAGTGAAGTAGGCGGCTTTAATTCATTGGCTGCTAATAATGGAATAAATAGAATTTATTCCAATGCAATTGGAAGATTATATGTGGCAGGTGTATTTACCAATCCAAGTGGAAATCAATATGTAGCTACATTCAATTGTCAGGCACAGCGTGATACTATCCACCAAACCATATTGAGTGGTAACAATTATGTCTTTAACGGAGATACTCTTAAAACAACAGGTACTTACACCGACACGTTAATAAGCAGTATAGGTTGTGATTCGGTAGTGACATTACAGCTGACCGTGATGCCAAATGGCGTAAACGATATGGCCATTGGCAATGAACTGCAACTTTTTCCTAACCCTGCCAATGAATTATTGATACTGAGCAGCAGCCATGATTTTTATGATGTGAAGATCTATTCGTTGTTGACAGAACTGGTATATGAAAAGAAGTCAGCAGCGAGTCGTCGCTTGGAAATAAACACCAAGGATATGCCTGCAGGCATGTATATGGTGGAGGTAGATGGGCGATATGTGAGGAAGCTGTTGGTGCAGCGGTAAAGTTCGTTTAAATAAAAAGAGCGGAACCATCTACTTGATTCCGCTCTTTTGTTTATAAAAGAAATTGCTAACGCCATGGTTCGTGTCCTCACGAAACATCCCTTCTCTCACAATTTCGGTTCGTGGGGACACGAACCGAGGCGTAGATTAACAATATCACTTCCTCATCGTCATGATTCGTGTCCTCATGAATCATCTTAATAAAAAGAGCGGAACCATCTAATTGATTCCGCTCTTTTGTTTTGAAAAGAAATTACTATTTAATACCGTTCAATTGCGATTTAAGATCTTCGAGTTTGCGCTTAGCGGCTTCCAAATCGTTTTTGATAGTGGCCTGCTCTGTTTGGTTGTCGTCGATGTCTTTAATCTTTTTAGCCAAGTCTTCCTTGTAGCCTGCCCCATCAGAAACGGCATTGTCATAATGCTTGTTGGCTTTTCTGGTCTTGGTTTCTTGTTTACTTACTTCTTTCTTTAAGGCATCTACCTGATCGATGGTGGCGGTTTTTGTCTTTACCAATTCCAAGGCCTTTTGCTCGTTCTCCATTTCATTTTTAAGCGTACCGGCTTCGATGGCATTGTCAGAGATCTTAGATTCGAGCTTGGTCTTGTCTTTCGCCAATGAGGCCGCATCCTTGGAAGCATTTTTAGCTTTCTTTTCGATATCGCTTATGATATCATTTTGTTTATCGATCTGATCGTTTAACAGAAAGGCCGTAGCATCCTTTACAAACAGATTGAGAAAGTTGATGGTGTTTTGTACGGCTTCGGCATCAGTTTCAGGCTTCATGAAATTGTCGTACCCTTTTGATGTCAGCATGTAAATCGTGGAGGAGGGTTTCTTGTCTTCGACCTTATAATACACATCGATCTTCTCTTTGGCGATCTCGGGTACCACCACTCCTTTTTAGACCCTGAAGCCATCAGTGGCCTTGCTGCTGCTGCCGAGTTTGGCATCAGAAAATTTCTTTTTCAGGGCACCTTCGACCATGTCGGCCGAAATAGAATAGGTGGCTTTGACACAGGGTTGCGATATCTTATTGATTTCGACGGTGCCCTGTCCGGCATCCTGAGCATGGGTAAGAAAAGAGAGTGCGCACATGGCAATGAGAGTCAGCAGGTAGTTCTTCATAATGTTATTATAATGTACATGAAGATACGAACAGAGGTACGAAGTGAAAAGTATAATTGTGGCCAAGAAATCGTATGAAATGCATGATGCATTAACAAAGCTTTGAAGCAATTTGCAAAGAATAATTAAAAAAAAGGAAGGCAAGCCATTACTTTTACCACTTCAAATTACACAAGCATTGAGTATTAAAAAATTAGCCGGACAAACACTTTGGTACGGCTTAAGCAATATCGTCGGTCGTTTCCTTAATTTTTTTCTGACATCCATTTTGCTGGCATGGTTGTATAAACCAGAAGGCATTGCGGCCGTATCTCAAGTGTATGTGATCGTACCGTTTCTGAATATCATTTTCACACTGGGATTAGAAACGACTTATTTCAGATTCAGTCAGCTCATTGACAAGCAGAAACTGTTCAATACGCTCAATACGTTTCTGGTGGGGACCTCGTTTTTATTCACCATTTTACTGATGGCCGGCAAGGAGCCTATGACCCATCTTTTTGATATGCAACGCAGCACCGATTATTATATCTGGATGATATGGATCGTGTGTATTGATACCTTGTCGACCATACCCTTTGCCAAGCTGCGGCATGAAGGGCGACCTAAGAAGTTTGCCTTGATCAAGTTTATTAATATCATGATCAACGTGACGTTTGTTGTATTCTGGCTGATCGTTTGTCCTTACCTGATCAAACATGGAACGAGTATTCCTACATGGATTTACAATCCTGCGATCGGTGTAGGCTATCTGATCATCGCCGGTCTGATTTCAAGTATCGGCACCCTGATGCTGCTTTTACCCGAGTGGAAAGGTTATCAACCCGGTATCAATTTCGAATTGCTGAAAGAGATCATGATGTATAGTTTCCCCATCATCATCGTCGGTTTTGGTGGTATGATCAATGACTTTTTAAGCCGCATCATGTATTACCGTTTATTGTCGGACCCGGTAGATCTACTTGATCATGAATTCGGTGTATTCATTGCCAATTACAAACTGGCGGTGTTGGCTACCTTATTCATACAGGTCTTCAAGATGGGTGCCGAGCCATTCTTTTTCAATCAGGCCAAAAGCAAAGATGCACCTGAGACCTATGCACGTATCACGAAGTTCTTTGTGATCATCTGTTGCTTCATATTTCTGGGTATCACCATGAACCTTCATTTTATCGAATCCTTCATTGCCCATCGCAATAAGGAGTATGCCGAAGGGATGCATATCATTCCTGTGCTTACTATGGCGAATATCTTTATCGGCATTTATTACAACCTGAGTATCTGGTATAAGCTGACCAATCGTACCATGAGCGGTGCGGTGATTACATTGGTCGGTGTGGGTATCACCGTCATATTGAATATCCTGCTGGTGCCCTTGTTTCATTATACCGGAGCATCATGGGCTACCTTCGCTTGTTATCTGAGTATGCTGGTGATCACCTATGTATGGGGTAAGAAACATTATCCGGTGCCTTACGATGTGAAGAAGCTGGTCTTTTATCTGGGGCTGGTGTATGCGATGTTTCTAACCAAGCAATATCTGTTTGAAGCCTTGCACCTAAGCGGATTCATTGCAGGCATGATGAGTTTCGTCATCAGTTCATTGGTCTTTATGGCTGTGGTAACTAAGTTTGACAAAGAAGAGATGAAGGCCTTGCCGGTGATAGGGAAGATGATTGCGTAGGAGTTAGTTTCTTCTGACGAAAGTTTAAAGTAGAGTGCCCTCAAATAGCTCAATAAAAAATGCCTGAGTACAAGTCTCAGGCATTTTGATATTTATTATTTTTCGAACGTCATTACAGAGTTCTCTTGACTTCAATTTCTTCAAAGCCTTCGATGATATCACCAGCTATAAGATCATTAAAGCTCTTCAGTCCGATACCGCATTCCATACCTACAATTGCTTCTTTCGCATCGTCTTTGAAACGTTTCAATGACGACAAGTCGCCTGTATGTATTACAATACCATCGCGAACCACATTCACTTTCGTATCACGTTTGATTTTCCCTTCCATTACGAAGCAACCTGCAATGACACCGACACCTGTAATCTTGAATACTTCACGCACTTCGATATTACAAACTGCCTTACGTTCGATCTTAGGTTCGAGCAATCCTTCCATCGCACTGCGGATCTCATCGATCGCATCGTAGATGATGGAGTAGTAACGGATTTCGATATTTTCGTTTTCGGCAATCTTAGCGGCAGAAGCTGAAGGTCGTACCTGGAACCCGATGATGATAGCATCCGAAGCGGTTGCCAGCAATACATCTGATTCGGTGATTTGTCCGACTGCTTTATGTACAACGGCCACAGCGATTTCAGAGGTAGAAAGTTTCTGTAATGAATCACTTAAGGCTTCAACCGATCCGTCCACGTCACCTTTGATGATCACATTCAATTGCTTGAAGTTACCCAATGCCAGACGACGTCCAATTTCATCCAACGTGATATGTTTCTTGGTACGCATTCCTTGCTCACGCAAGATTTGCGCACGATGGGTAGCTACATCTTTGGCTTCAACTTCATCGTCATAGACTTTAAATTTCTCACCCGATTGAGGCGC
>CAIQUX010000087.1 GCA_903875055.1 uncultured Bacteroidota bacterium | reverse complement strand
TATGACCTGACCAGCAGATCCTTACCAAGGGGTCAACATGCCGGAATGTCACTTAACTATTTAGAAAAATAATCAGAACAGAGGGGGCAACATGCCGGAATCTGAATCCATACGCTGGGTGAGGTGCAGGGGTCAACATCAGCGGAATGAGGGGTCAACATAAAACGGATTAGGGGGTCAACATGGTCCGGAATTTATACATAGGTGGATATGCAGGAAAGTTGAAAACGATGGTGCCATGTTGGACTGAAATCCATTTTATTAGTATTCATCTGATGATGAATTGATCAGTGTTGAATGAAATGAAAAAGCCTTTCAGATATACGCTGAAAGGCTTTTTTGTGGTGTGGGAGGGATTTGAACCCCCGACACATGGATTTTCAGTCCATTGCTCTACCAACTGAGCTACCGCACCGATTTTGCTCTTGAATTGAGCGGGGTGCAAAAATAACAATTATAAGCAAACCCCCAATTATTTTTTAAGGTAAAATAATATTGTCTGTGATTAGTTCGCGTATTCGCTCATAAACTTGATGCGTACAAGCTGCAACTGCTCCAACGTAATATTATTTTCTTTCAAATCTTCGAATGCTTCATCAAGGTTTCCTCTATCACTTGTTTGGAAATACTCATAAATATCTTCCTGATCATATTCATCGACATAATCGTTGATGCAATAATCAAGATTCAATTTAGTGCCGCTTGAAACGATGGTCTCCATTTCGTGTAGTAAATCATTCATATTTAGTTCTTTCATCTTGGCTATCGTTTCAAGAGGAATCTTCTTATCGATGTTCTGTATGATGAATACCTTGATGCCGCTTTTGTTCATCACGCTTCTCATCACAAACTCATCCATTTTAGCGATATCATTCTCTTCAACATATTGCGCAATCAATTCGACAAACTTCTTCCCGAACTTGATGGCCTTTCCCTTGCTTACACCCTGAATATTTTCCATTTCAGCAAGGGTTGTCGGATAATTGGTAGCCATATCTTCCAATGAATTTTCTAAAAACACTACGAATGGAGGTAAATTATGTTGTTTGGCAACTTCTTTTCGTAATTCTTTCAGCATTTCCAATAAAGCCGGATCCAAAGCGCTTGTGCTGTTTCCTCCCCCGGCTGATGCATCATCATCATCACCATCGGCATCTTCAAATTTGTGATTCAGCGATAACTTGATAGAATAAGGCTTCTTTAAAAACGCTTTACCTTTATCCGTCAATTTTAATAAGCCATATTCTTCAATGTCTTTTCGTATCAGGCCTTCCACCATCATCTGGCGTAAGAGAGAAAACCAGAAATGGTCGTCCATCTGGAAATGAGCACCCAAACTGAAACATTTCAGCTTGTCGTGCTTGAACGATTGGATCTGTGTGTTCAATCGACCTAATATCACATTGATGACATAATCGATACCGAACATTTCTTTCAGTTGACGGATGGCTTCCAACGCTGTGAACACAGTATCTTTCACATCAATTTTCTCCTTTGGATGCAGGCAGTTATCGCACATGCAATTACACTTGCTTTCCTGATATTCTTCTCCGAAATAATGAAGTAAGACTTTTCTTCTGCATATGGCACTTTCGGCATACGCTACGGTTTCACCAATCAGCTGAGCCCCCATCTCCCTTTCGGTCAACGGTTTGTCACGCATCAGGTGCTCGAGTTTCTGCACGTCCTTGTATGAAAAATAAAGCAGACATTTTCCTTCCATGCCGTCACGCCCCGCACGACCTGTTTCCTGATAATAATTCTCGATTGATTTTGGAATGTTATAATGCATTACAAAACGGATATCCGGTTTGTCGATTCCCATTCCGAAGGCGATGGTAGCCACGATGACATCCACTTTCTCCATCAGGAACTGATCTTGTCTGTCAGCTCTTGTCTTGCTGTCGAGACCTGCATGATAAGCAACTGCACTGATGCCATTGGCAACCAGCAATTGAGCAAGATCTTCTGTTGTCTTTCTGTTCAGTGTGTAAATGATACCGCTTTTGCCTCTGTTTTGTTGGATAAAGCGGACAATATGCTTGACTGTCTGGTCTTTCTTCCCTTTAGGAACTATTTCATAATACAGGTTGGGCCTGTTAAAAGACGAAACAAATACATTGGGCTTCTTCAAGACCAAATTTTTCTTGATATCATCTTGAACTTTAGGTGTAGCGGTTGCAGTTAATGCGATGATATGTAATTTAGGGTCGATATCATTGATGATATCTCTGATTTTTCTGTATTCTGGTCTGAAATCATGTCCCCATTCTGAGATACAGTGGGCTTCATCGACAGCAATAAACGAAATTTTCAGTTGCTTTAAGAACTCAACATTTTCTTCTTTGGTAAGTGTTTCAGGAGCTACATACAACATTTTTGTACCGCCAGCAAGCAGGTCCTCTTTTACTTTTTTAATTTGTCCTTTATTGAGTGAGGAGTTAAGGAAATGAGCTACATTTTCAATGTCACTATAGCTCCTGAGCAAATCCACCTGGTTTTTCATGAGTGCAATAAGGGGAGAAACGATGATGGCAATACCTTCGCTCATCAGAGCGGGCAACTGGTAGCAAAGCGATTTTCCTCCACCAGTAGGCATGATAACGAAGGTGTCTTTCCCTTCAAGAACGCTTTCAATGATTTCTTGCTGCTCGTCTTTAAATGAATCAAAACCAAAATGTTCTTGTAGTGCTTTTTTCAGGTCGAACTTATCCGCCTTTTTTAACTTTCCCATAAATAATTAATTTTTACCCCCACAAAGGATCAACCACAATCAGAAGTATTTGTCCAATATACAATTTCC
This sequence comes from uncultured Bacteroidota bacterium, assembly GCA_903875055.1. Classification (GTDB taxonomy): domain Bacteria; phylum Bacteroidota; class Bacteroidia; order Chitinophagales; family Chitinophagaceae; genus OLB11. The sequence continues at coordinate 12,201 of CAIQUX010000087.1, read as the reverse complement.
TTTTTTTATTTGCAAATACTATTGCAGAATAATGAGCGATTCTGACGAAGATAACATCACACCCCCAAACCTCAGTCTAATAAAAAGTTAATTGAGCTATTTTGTTCAAAGCGTCATGAAATCTGTACTTCATTCATCGCGCCCTTATATAATAATAGACAATCATCTAACATCTCTTCTTGAACACAACTGTATATGAAGCGTGAAAATTAGACCTTCTCTAACATATTTTTTGCGGGCAATCTGATTTATTTCGGATATTTGTCTCCTTGAAAAAAATATTCTACATATTGGGGTTCGTGCTCCTAACAGGAAATGCCATGGGGCAGGAGCAGCTTGTCAATGTGGCAAAACAATATCTACTGGCCGGTAATTACGAAAAGGCCGCGGCCACTTACAAGCAATTGTTGGATTATTCACCCAAAGACCAGGAACTTCAGAAAGCTTATTTGGAAAGCCTCATGGGGCTGAAGGATTATAAGCCCGCAGAGAAGGTGGTGAAGCAACTGCTTAAGTCTAATTCAGCTGATGCCAGATATAATTTTCAGCTGGTAAAAATCTATCGAGGTACTAGTGAAGATAAGAAGGCCGATAAACTGACAGCAAAGATTATAGACCGCACGAATAACAATGATGAGGAAATCAGGGCAACAGCCAATATGTTCGAAAAGGATGGATTATCTGATAATGCGATAGCCGTCTATGAAAAAGGTAAAAGCTATCAGAAAGAAAATCCGTATCTCTATGCAGAAGAGCTGGCTTTGTTGTACAACAAAAAAGGCGATATCGAAAAGGCCACCGAAAGTCTGCTTGACTTTTATGTGTCCCGACCCGAAAAATCTGAAGAGATCAAAGCCACCTTGCAACGCATCATGAACAAGCCTGACAAGCTGAAAGGCTTGCAGCAAAAGGTACAGAAACGAATCGAAAAGCAACCGGATATTGAAGCATACCCCGATCTGATGGCCTGGATGTTTATCCAATTGAAAGACTATGACAAGGCATTCGAACAGATCAAAGCCATTGATTTGAAACTCAACGAAGGTGGTCGACGCATGATAGGGTTTGCCCGTGTTTGTTTCAGGGAATTCCAATATCAGGCCGCCATATCAGCATACAATGCCGTAGCAGCTTTAGGAAAAGAACAACCGTATTATCAGATTGCCCGGAGTGAGAAACTGAGTTGCATGAAGGAACAATTGCAACGCAATCCCATGTATACGAAGGAAGAGGTAAACGCTTTAGGTGTAGAATATGCATCGTTTCTTGATGAGTTCCCTCAATTCATGCAAAAGGAAACGCTCCGCGAATATGCTGAACTGGAAGCCCGCTATGCCCACGATATCGATAAGGCGATCGAGTTGCTCAATAATGTAGTGAAAGCCAATAATGTGCAACAAGCATTTAAAGGCCGGTGCAAACTTGAAATGGGTGATTATGAATTGGTACGAAACAATATCTGGGACGCCACCCTGCTTTTTTCGCAAGTCGATAAGGAATTCAAACAAGATATGTTAGGTGAAGAAGCCCGATTCAGAAATGCGAAGTTGTCATATTTTACCGGTGATTTTGAATGGGCTCAAGGACAACTAGACGTATTGAAGGCATCTACTTCGGAACTGATTGCCAACGATGCATTGAATTTATCAGTACTGATCACTGAAAACAATCCACCGGCCGATAGCAATGCCACACCATTGATCATGTTTGCCAGAGCCGATTTTCTTGAGTTTCAGAACAGGGATGACGAAGCAATTGCCACACTTGATAGTATTGCCACCGACTTTCCGAAACATCCATTGATGGACAATATTCTGATGGTTAGGGCGCATATTGCCGAGAAACGTCAGGATTACAATGAGGCCGCCATGCTGTACCAGAAAATCGTAACGAACTATGGAGATGATGTATTGGCCGATGATGCCTTGTTTAATCTGGCTTTGATCAATGAAACCTTCTTCAAGAACATGGATGAAGCCAAGCGCTTGTATGAACAACTTGTTGTCAAATATCCCGGTTCAACCTTTGTCAATGAAGCAAGAAAAAGTTTCAGACGTCTTCGTGGCGATAAAGCCAGCGTTGAAGATGGCGGTATCTGATCCGGAGACTGAAAGTTCAGTAACGTTTCAATTCCCGGTTTCTGAATATATCTTTGTTCGTAACGTATGAATTTTCATCTCGACATCAATATTCCGTTTCTTACCCCAAGAATCAATCATCAGTCTAAGATATTACTGATCGGTTCTTGCTTTACTGAGCATATGACCCGGTTTCTAAACAGAGCTAAATTTGAAACAGTACAGAACCCACATGGAATCATTTTCAATCCGTTGAGCGTTTGCAAATCGTTGTCGGACCTAATTGAAAAAAAAGTATATAACGAAGAAGACCTGTTTTATTTGAATGAATACTGGCACAGCTGGTATCATCATTCCGATTTTTCGGACATGGATAAAGCGGAAGCACTTAAAAAAATGAATACTTCCATTGCGGAGCAACATCAATTTCTTCAAAGTGCCGATTATGTATTGATTACGCTGGGTTCGGCCTTTGCTTACAGGCATATCGAGTTAGATAAGTTTGTGGGCAATAATCATCGGGCGCCTGCACAATGGTTTGAAAGGACTTTATTGGATATTGCACTCATTCGAAATGAACTGGAAACCATTCAACATCAGTTGAAGATATTCAATCCCAAAATTAAATTAGTATTCACAGTAAGTCCAGTGCGACACAGCCGTGATGGCGTGATTGAAAACAACCGCAGTAAAGCCCGATTGCTCGAAGCGGTGCATTCATTAAAAGAGGTTTATTATTTCCCCGCCTATGAACTCGTGATCGATATACTACGCGACTATCGCTTTTACGATCTAGATATGGTGCACCCTAATTATCAGGCTACGGCATTTGTGTGGGAGAAGTTTGTCGAGCACTGCATTGACCCGGCATGTCTTCCAATCATGAAAAAAATGGAGCAGCTCTATAAAGCGATGCATCATATTTCAAAAGATACAAGAAGTCTAGCGCATCAAAAATTCTTGGATGAACATTTTGAACTTTGCAAGAGCCTAATGGAGGAATATCCCTATCTTGATCTACAAGATGAAATGATTTTTTTTGGTTCGAAGGCGTGATTTTGAATTTTTATTCCATTATTCCCAGACGTTCCTTACCATCTGACATCTCCTTCTTATATTTGGCCCATGATCACTCAATTACTGCTTCCTGATTTTTTAAAAGCTTCGAAAGATGAGTTGGTCATTGATGTACGCACACCGGCCGAGTTCGAACAAGGTCATATCATCGGTGCTACTAATCTTCCTCTTTTTATCAACGAGGAGCGTGTGCTGGTCGGTACTTGTTACAAACAACAGGGTCGGCAGCCAGCCATATTACTCGGGTTCGAATTGATCGGTAGTCGTTGGGCTGACTATATCAGGGATGTCGAGAAGACCTTGGCAATAGCGCAGAAGGAAAGTAAAAAAGTGTTTGTCCATTGCTGGCGAGGTGGCATGCGCAGCGGTGCCATGGCATGGGCACTCAATATGTATGGTTTCGATGTTTTTGTCCTGAAGGGAGGATACAAGACCTACCGACGATTATGTGTGGATACCTTTGAAGCGCCCTACCCGATTGTGATACTCAGTGGCAAGACAGGCTGCGCTAAAACGGCAACTTTGCTTGAAATGAAGAAACTAGGCGAACAAGTCATTGATCTCGAAGGGCTTGCTCATCATCAAGGTTCGTCATTCGGGTCAAAAGGAATTGACTATCAACCCTCGCAGGAGCAGTTTGAAAATACCCTGGCCCATGAACTGCGTCAGTTGGATACGACAAAAAAAATATGGTTCGAAAACGAAAGTATTGTCATTGGAAGACGCGAGGTGCCAAGGGGAATTTTTGAACAGATGCGTACAGCTCAAATCATCGACTTGCAATTGCCAGCAGAAGAAAGGGTCGGGTTCCTGAATGATGATTATGGTGTGCTTGACAAAGAATTCCTGAAAGAATCGGTCCTTAAAATCACCAAACGTCTCGGACCGAATGAAACAAAACTTAGCTTGCAAGCCATTGATGAAAATAGGATGAAAGACTTTATCCGACAAGTGCTGGTTTATTACGATAAGACCTATCAGCGGAGTCAGGAAAAGCGCGACAAGTCGACCATACATCCATTGTCATTAGATAAAATAGACCCGCAAGGAAATGCGAAAGCCATCGTGGCTCATTGCAATCAGTTATTCGGGTCTGAAGTCTCACAGTTCTTACCGACATTACAAACCAAGCCATCAGAAAACTCAATAACAAATCACAAGAAATGAACGATATCAAACTGACCCAATACTCCCATGGCGCCGGATGCGGATGCAAGATAGCACCTGCTGTACTCGATACGATTTTACATAGCCCGATAGTGCATCAACCGGATGCGAAATTGCTCGTTGGTAACGATACCCGAGATGATGCAGCGGTGTATGATTTAGGAAACGGTACAGCCCTGATTTCAACAACGGATTTTTTTATGCCTATTGTCGATGATGCCTACGACTTCGGTCGTATCGCTTCGGCCAATGCGATCAGTGATGTATATGCCATGGGCGGCAAACCTGTTTTGGCAATTGCTATCTTAGGTTGGCCAATCGATAAGCTGGCACCCGAAGTGGCACAGAAAGTGTTGGAAGGTTCTCGCGCTGTGTGCGCTGAAGCCGGTATCACGCTGGCAGGCGGGCATAGCATCGATTGTCCTGAACCAGTATTTGGATTGGCAGTAAACGGTTTGGTCGACATTAAAAACCTGAAACAAAATTCCACAGCTAAAGCAGGGAATCGATTGTATTTGACTAAAGCGTTAGGTGTTGGTATCTTAACGACAGCTCAAAAAAAAGGGGTACTCAAAGCAGAGCATCAGCATATAGCGCCTGAATCGATGAGTAAACTTAATAAGCTGGGTGAAGTGTTCGGAGGCTTGTCGTATATCAAAGCAATGACTGATGTGACCGGTTTCGGATTGCTGGGTCACCTTTCTGAAATGTGTGAAGGAAGCCATGTGAATGCCATCGTTGAATTCAATAAGGTGCCGACGCTCCACGAAATCGATGAATATCTCGAACAGAAATGTGTACCTGGTGGAACAAATCGCAACTGGGCCAGTTACGGACATAAGATTGAAGAACTTACGGAATGCCAAAAGCTCGTTCTCGCGGATCCGCAAACCAGCGGTGGACTTTTAGTGGCGGTGGAAGCCGCACACGCCGAAGAATTTGAAGCCTTGCTGAAAGCCAATAATCTGCCTGAAGCGAATTGTATCTCCTTCGGATGGTTAGAAGAAAGAGACGGGGACAGACTTATAAAAGTAATCTAGGGTCATTGTTTGTCGAGGTGTCTTTAATACTTATTCAGCCAACGATTGCTCCAATCACCGCTCTGGGCGGTATCTATCAATATTTCCAAATAGCTTATTATTTTTTCATCTAGTTTTTGTGTGTCTGAAATGATCTGTGATTGCTGAAGTAAGCGACGTTTGCTCTGTCATTATTCTGACGCAGGCTGCTACTTTTATAAAGCCTATCACTTTTTTCTTTGGGTCATAGTAACCATTGACGACACAACCGGGCCATTCATCAAACAATAATCCTCCAATCATAGCGTTTGAGATACATTTGCCGCTAGTATTCAAACCCTCAAGATGAAATTTAAAATCGTATTTACTCTCCTCTGTTTTATTAGTTGTCCGGCCTTTTTGCTTGCCCAGAAATATTCTATCAATGGCCGTATCAAAGATGCCAGGAACGGTGAGGATCTGATTGGAGCTTCTGTGAAAGTGAAAGACGTTGCCGGTATTGGAGCACGTTCCAATTCATATGGTTATTATTCGCTGACATTACCCAAAGGAACCTATACCTTTATTTATCAATACCTCGGGTATGAGAAACAAGAAGTGACAGTGGTTATCGAAAACAACACGTTAAAGAATATTCAATTGACGGCCGTTGAAAAAACCATGAAGGACGTTGTAATCAAGGCATCGAAAGAAGATAAAAATGTGACCCGTACCGAAATGGGCGTTATCCGACTGGATCCAAAGGCGATTGAAACCGTGCCGGTCTTGTTTGGTGAAAAGGATATACTGAAAACATTGCAGCTGACACCCGGTGTCAAAGCGGCTGGCGAAGGTCAGAGCGGGTTTTATGTGCGAGGTGGTGGTGTGGATCAGAATCTTATTTTGTTGGACGAGGCACCAGTGTATAATGCTTCTCATTTGCTGGGGTTCTTCTCAGTGTTCAATTCGGATGCGCTGAAAGATGTTACCTTATATAAGGGTGATATTCCGGCTGAGTTTGGCGGGAGAGCTTCATCGGTACTCGATGTCAAGATGAAAGACGGGAACAACAAGAATTATAGTGCTTCCGGTGGCATCGGACTGATTGCTTCACGATTAACTGTTGAAGGCCCTTTAGTAAAAGACAAAGGTTCTTTCATGATCTCCGGACGAAGGACCTATGCCGATCTGTTCCTGAAACTGTCACAGGACAGCCTGCGTAAGCAATCGAAACTGTATTTCTATGACCTCAACCTAAAAGCGAATTATCAGGTCACCAATAAGGACCGAGTGTTTCTTTCCGGTTATTTCGGGCGTGATATTTTTGGATTAGGGTCAACCTTTGGTTTTGATTGGGGTAATTCGACGGCTACAGTCAGATGGAATCATGTCATCAACAGTCAGATTTTTTCGAATACCGCGTTGATCTATAGCAATTACGGCTACCGCATTAAGGTCGGTTTTGATGATCAGAAATTTGAAATCAAATCATCGATCCGCGATTATGATATGAAACAGGATTTCAATTTTTTTCCGAATTCTAAAAACAATATCAAATTTGGTTTCAATGTTATGCATCATACCTTTCGTCCGATTGAGTTTTCCGGAACCGGTCTGAATGTACCCGATAGCCTACAAAACCGGTATGCTCTAGAAGGCGGTGTTTATCTTCAAAACGAACAAAATATCAGCGACAAGATCACGGTCAAATATGGTTTGCGATATTCAGTCTTCGATTATATAGGTCCTGGTTCAGCTTATACATATGATGCGAAGGGAAACCAGCTTACGAAAACCGGTTATGCCAATGGTGAGACAATTAAATTATACGGTGGTCTGGAACCCAGGCTTTCCGGAAAATATCAACTCAATGAAGTGAGTTCGGTGAAGGCATCATTTAACCGAAATTATCAATACATGCATTTGTTGTCGAACACCACCACCTCGTCGCCGACCGATATCTGGGTGCCGAGTAGTAACAATGTGAAACCACAGATTGCTGATCAGGCTGCATTGGGATATTTCAGAAATTTCAAGGACAATATGTTCGAATGCTCGGTGGAAGCCTATTACAAGACTCTGAAGAATCAGATCGATTATAAAAACGGGGCTGATTTATTTACCAATGCAGAACTCGAATCGGAACTGGAGTATGGCAAAGGACGTGCGTTTGGTGCTGAATTTTATGTGCACAAACAAACCGGTCGATTGACAGGTTGGGTGAGCTACACCTTATCACGATCGTTGCGGAAGTTTGCCAATATCAACGAGGGCAAGGAGTATTCGGCCAGGCAGGACAGGATTCATGATCTGGCCATTGTGGCGATGTATGATCTGACGAAAAAGATAAAGGTATCTGCCAACTGGATTTATTACACAGGTTCGGCAGTGACATTTCCTTCCGGGAAATATAATGTAAGTGGTTTTGCCGTGCCTTATTATACGGAGCGGAATGGATACCGTATGCCTGATTATCATCGATTTGATATAGGTGTAACCTGGGTCAGAAAAAAGACCGACAAGAAGGAATCGAACTGGAATTTCTCCTTGTATAATGCCTATGGCAGACAGAATGCGTATTCGATTTCATTTCAGCAGAATGCCGACAATCCGCAACAAAGCGAAGCCTTACAAACGTCTCTCTTCCGCTGGATACCATCTATTTCTTACAATTTCAAATTTTAATCAAGCATGAAAAATATTCTTATCATAGCTATCGTCTTGTTGTTTTTTACATCTTGTCAGAAAGTGATTAAGGTTGATTTGAATACCGCGAATCCGCAATTCGTAATCGAAGCCAACCTCTTTGAAGGAACGCACGATTTCAAGGTGCATATCACCAAAACTACGAGTTATTTCAACCCTGAATCGGCCCCCGCTGTGTTGGGTGCTGTTGTGACATTGTCGGTCAATGGGAATCCTGCTCAGACTTTGATGTCAGCAGGAAACGGATGGTATGAGTTGGTTAATTATACAGCTACTAATAAAACAAGTTATACGCTTTCAGTTGTTGCAGAAGGCAAAACGTTTATTGCCGATTCCTATCTGCCAGTGTCGCCTGTGATGGATTCGCTGACCTATAGGAAATTTAACGGAGGTTTTGGCGGAACCGGTATTGACCCATATATCATGACAGCTCATTTTCAGGATAGTCTCGGTATTGGGAATTATTATCGCGTTATTGTTACGAAAAACGATTCGATTCAGAACCAACCTTTTGATTTGTATTTGCTGGATGATAAACTTCGCGATGGCGAATATTTCCATGCGCCTGTCTTCACAGCGTTTTGCGACATCGGCGATACCATGGACGTGGAGCTCTTGAGTATGGATAAATATGTGTTCGATTACTATTCAACCTTAGGCACTATACTGACTGGTGATGCCAACAACAGCGCGGCTCCGGCTAATCCTAATTCAAACTGGTCCAATAAGGCACTTGGTTATTTCGGAGCCTTTTCGACACAGAAGAAATCACTTCGCATCAAGTGATGTAAATTAAATACAGAAAGACAAGCAGACTGATAATTTATTCCAGAAAATGTGTTGGCAACGCTTATTTTATCATATCGAAACCTACAAAAGGTACTAACACCTCAGGTATCTTAATACCATCTTCTGTCTGATTATTTTCAAGCAGGCAAGCGAGTATCCTTGGCAAGGCTAAGGAAGAACCATTCAATGAATGTACTAACTGGGTTTTGCCGCTTTCGTCCTTGTAACGAACCTTGGCCCTGTTGGTTTGGAAGGTTTCGAAATTAGAAACTGAACTTACTTCGAGCCATCGTTGCTGCGCCGTACTGAAAACCTCGAAATCGTAGGTCAAGGCCGAAGCAAAACTCATATCGCCACCACACAATCGAAGGATACGATAAGGCATATTCATACTTTGAATCAGTTTTTCGACATGCATTACCATTTCATCCAGCGCGTTATAGGATGTTGAGGGATGTGAAAATTGTACAATCTCAACTTTATCAAATTGATGAAGCCGGTTGAGGCCTCGCACATCTTTTCCGTAAGATCCAGCTTCACGACGATAACATTGTGAGAAGGCCGTCAGCTTGATAGGCAGCTCATTTTCTTTCACGATCGTATCGCGATAGATATTGGTAACAGGTACCTCGGCAGTCGGGATCATGTAAAAATCATCAACGGTCACATGATACATCTGGCCTTCCTTATCAGGCAGCTGCCCTGTCGCATACGCCGAATCGCCATTGACCATATGAGGTACCTGATGTTCGATATAGCCGGCTTCTGTGTTGAAATCTAAAAAGTAATTGATCAGTCCGCGTTGTAATCGGGCGCCTTTATTGACATAAACGGGGAACCCGGCACCGGTGATCTTATTTCCCAATTCAAAATCGATGAGAGTATATTTTTTTGCCAGATCCCAATGCGGAACGGCGCCATCATATAAGACCGGAATGTTGTTGCCCATACGAACCACTTCATTCTCTTCAGGGGTTTTACCTAAGGGAACAGATTCATGTGGCAGGTTAGGAAGTTTCACCAGTTCATCATGCTGTTGCTTTTCGAGCTTCGCCAGATTTTCGCCAAGAACTTTGGTCGATTCCTTATATGCAGCCACATCGGCTTTCATTTTCTCTGCTTCGTCTTTATTTCCTGAAGCCATCAACTTACCAATCTCTTTGGAAGCCGTATTGATCTTAGCCAGAAAGTCATCATTCTCGGTCTGTACCTTACGACGTTCTTCATCGAGCGCCAATACTGAATCTACTACGGAGAGGTCACCGACGTTTTTAACTTTTAAACGATCGATCACATGATCTTTCTGGGTCCGAAGTAGTTGAAGTTGCAGCATGGCGATAAAAAATTAATGGGCAAATATAATGAAAGAAGTGAGAGTGAGACAGGCGTGACTATAAAATACGTGAAACAGATTTTTTCGGCATTCAACATTCGAAAAAAATACGGTATTTTGCACGGGTATAAATTTTGCTATAATGCGTACATATGTTCTGCTGATATCCTTGATCTTTTTGATGAAGAATGCTGTCGCGGCACAAGACTCTCAGATGACCGATACCTCGACAACAAAACTGATAACCTTCTCTTCCGGTTTTGAATCCGGCTTACTGCAATTTGCAAAAGCAGATCGTCAGGGTGCTGCATTGGCTACTATTCCGAGATTCACCTACTTTTTCAATACGTCGGTCGATGCTAATATGAAGGCAGGTAAGCACCTGAATATTTTCACGGGACTGAGTATTAAAAATCTTGGACTTATCATCAGAGAAAATGACAGCACCCGCGTCAAACACAGGGTATATACGTTGGGAGCTCCGATAGGTATCAAAATACTGATGGCTAATAAAAAGGTCATCTTTAAAGCTGGTGCCGACCTCAATATGGCTTTCAATTACAGATGGAAAACGATCGTTGGAAAAACAAAAACAACGCATAACGAGTTTTTCAGTGATAAAACAGCTCTTTTGTTCCCATCGGTGTTTGCCGGTCTTTCCGTGGAAGGGTTTTCAGTCACTGCATCCTATTATCTGAATAATTTCTTTCATCAGCCGGTACAAAGCCTCAATAAAACAGACGCCCGTTTATTGACAATCGGACTTGGTTTGAATCTGGATAATGATATGTTGAAATTGAAGAAGCCTCAGGATAAAAAAATGGTATTATAAAATTATGGAATTATCTCTTAAAAAGAAACTGGCATTGATCTGTGGAAGTACACAGGGAATAGGTTTTTCTATCGCGAAGGAACTGGCATTGCTCGGCACCGATTGTGTATTGGTTGCACGTAACGAAGACAGTCTGCAAAAAGCACTGGCTCAGTTGGATGTATCACAAGGTCAGACACATCGACACCTGATCGCTGATTTTTCAAATACGGAAAATGTGAAGACGGTCATCGCTGAATTTGCAAAAACCAATACGGTGCATATCCTGATTAATAATACCGGTGGTCCGCCTTCAGGTAAAATAACTGAAGCGAAGGATACTGATTTCCTTTCTGCATTGAATCTGCATCTGATCAACAATCACAATATCACGACCTTATTATTAGAAGGGATGAAAGTATCAGGTTACGGACGTGTCATTAATATCGTGTCCACCTCTGTAAAGGTACCTCTGCCGAATTTGGGCGTGAGCAATACTACCCGTGCAGCTGTGGCCGGCTGGGCTAAAACCATGGCGAATGAAGTAGCAAAATTTGGTATTACCGTCAATAATGTATTACCGGGTGCTACGGCTACGCTTCGCTTATCATCCATCATCGAAAACAAATCACAAAAGACGCAAACCGACCCGAAGGAAGTGGAAGCCGATATGTTGCATGAAATTCCGATGGCGCGTTTCGGTCAGCCTGAAGAGATTGCAGCTATGGCAGCTTTTTTGGCTACGCCTGCAGCCGGCTATATCACCGGACAAAGTATTTGTGTAGATGGTGGACGAACTGGGTCGATCTAAGACATGCATCAGAATATAATCGTTCACTCATGTGCTGACGATGAGTTCATTCCATACTTTTGTGAAGAAATTAAACGATACTCACAATTACGCTAACCCGCCAACTATATACATATGAACCTTTCCAATTATCAATATATACAGAATTATATCGGTGGTGAGTTTACCGAGCCATTATCAAAAGTATATCTTCAAAATATCAATCCGGCTACGGGTGATGTGTTCGGACAAATTCCAAACAGCAACAGCGATGATGTAGATCGTGCTGTGGCGGCAGCCGAAAAAGCATTTCCTTCATGGAGTGTGAGCACACCTGAATTCAGGTTTAAAATCCTCAACCGAATCGCTGAACTGATTGATGAGCATCTTGATGAAATGGCCTTGGCCGAAACCACCGATAACGGCAAGCCATTGTGGTTGAGCAAGCGGGT
>CAIQUX010000086.1 GCA_903875055.1 uncultured Bacteroidota bacterium | reverse complement strand
GGGTTGTCACTAATACCAAATTTACTGATGATGCCATTCAGTATGCCAACTGTGCAGGTCTACATCTTGTCGGTTGGAATTATCCTATGAATAACAACTTGAAAAATATGATAGATCGTTCCGGGCTTTATCCGATCACTTGTCTCACTGCTCTTACCCGAAGCGAAAAACAGCATTTGTTGAATAACAAAGTGGTGCTTTGCAGGGAGATCATGACTCAGCATGAACTGCTCCTATTGGCGCATATAGCCGAATCAAGGTTTGCGAATATTTTGGAAGAAGCCAGCAGTCTTTGCAGAGTAATTTCAACTTTTTAATCAAGAGATTGAAACGACCATTCAGGCTTTTTGAAGAATGTTTCATCAACAGCTAACTTATATGTTTACCTGCTGTTGCTTGTCAACTTGACAAGATATCAAACTATGTATCATTCATCACAAAGTACCAAGTTCTCACAGGCTTAGATTGAATTCATCGACTGATTTTCATTGTTGATACGTAAATGAATAATTTTAACTTTTTGATTCAGAGCTTAACCCTACATTGCGGCCTTAAATAATTATAAATAATCGCACAAACCACATGAAACTCAACGTAATTGCATCATTTTTTGCCCTATTTTCCATTTTGACCATAGTTGTATCCTGCAATAAAGAAGGAGGCAATTCAACTAAAATCAGTAGCATCGGAGGAACGAGAAGCCATAACCAAGGTAACAATTGTATGAATTGTCATAAATCAGGCGGTGAAGGTGATGGTTGGTTCAATGTGGCAGGAACTGTGTATGACAGTCTTAAAACTAGTACGTACCCGAACGGCACTGTCAGACTTTATACAGGTCCAGGTGGAACCGGAACTCTTAAGTACACGATTTATGTAGATGCAAAGGGTAATTTCTATACCACGGAAGCAATTGACTTTGGAAGCGGGTTGTATCCTTCAGTTCAAGGTTCAACGGCAACGCATTATATGGCTGCCACCATCGGAACGGGACAATGTAATAGTTGCCATGGAGTCAGCACTGATAAATTATGGACAAACTAATTGTCTACCTGCCTACTGAATCGCCAAAGTGTAAAGTGCTTGACCGCAAGGGATTACTGTCATGAATAGCAAATAGATCCATCATGGGAAAAGCATGACTTCAAAATGATATTATTAAAAGTTATTTTTTTTAGGCAAAAAATTGGAATTAAAAGAATTTAACCCTACTTTTGCCGTCCTAAAATTAAAAGGTAAGAATGCCTACTATACAACAACTCGTAAGAAAAGGAAGGACGATAATTCGTGCTAAATCAAAATCACGTGCTTTGGATGCGTGTCCTCAACGTCGTGGGGTATGCACCCGTGTGTATACAACGACTCCAAAAAAACCGAACTCTGCGTTACGTAAGGTAGCTAAGGTGCGTTTGACCAACAAGATCGAGGTGATTGCCTACATCCCGGGTGAAGGGCATAACTTACAGGAGCACTCGATCGTATTGATCAGAGGTGGTCGTGTGAAGGATTTGCCAGGGGTTCGTTATCATATCGTTCGTGGTAGTCTTGACACTGCAGGTGTGAAGGATCGTAAACAAAGCCGTTCTAAATACGGAACTAAACGCGAAAAAGTAAAAAAATAATAATTTAAACTAACGTAAGGTCCGTCAGAGTAAAGTGGTAATACTTGAAGAAAATCTGATGACGCTTTGTGTATTAAAAATTACAAAAAACAATGAGAAAACAGCAAGCAAAAAAGCTCCCTTTAGCACCTGATCCTAAATTCGGAGACACCTTAGTGACACGTTTCGTCAACTGCATGATGTGGGACGGAAAGAAAAACACAGCCTTGAATATCTTCTATGACGCTTTGGCTAAAGTAGAAAAAAACTTGGGTGAGCCAGGATATGATGTATGGAAACGCGCTATGGCGAATGTAGCTCCGGGCGTCGAGGTAAGAAGCCGTCGTATCGGTGGTGCTACTTTCCAGATTCCTTCTGAAGTTCGTCCTGACAGAAAAATTTCATTGACCATCAAATGGATTATCCGTTACAGCCGTGAAAGAAACGGTCGTACCATGGCGGACAAATTAGCCAACGAATTAGTAGCCGCTTCAAAAGGTGAAGGCAATTCCGTTAAGAAAAAAGATGATACACATCGTATGGCTGAAGCAAACAAAGCGTTTGCCCACTTCAGAGTTTAATGACAACTTAGTTCATATCAAACATCCCGGCCTTATGTCGGGATGTTTTTTTTAGAAGATTCTCCTTTACTAAATCCTTTAAATTCAATTCAGATGAAAGACTATAAGAAATATTTTATATTGAATGCCTCTCCGGAGGAAGTCTATAATGCCATTACCAACCCAATGGCCATCAAGATTTGGACCAATGAGGAGGCCACGATGAGCACAGAACCCAATTCTGAATTCTCCATCATGGATGGCACTATTGAAGGCATGAATCTGGAATTTGAAGAAAACAAAAAGGTGGTTCAGCAATGGTATTTCGGAGATGAGGAAACGCCTTCCATCGTGACAATCAAATTACATGCAATGGATGGAATCACTTCAGTGGAACTTCGACATACTAATATTCCTGATGAAGCCTATGAAGATATTGTCGAAGGGTGGAACGATGTGTACTTTGGGAATGTGTCTGAATTCTTTAATGAATAACGCTTTACAGAGTGTAAAGACAACTGAAGTAACAATGCATAGATTATTTAGGATTTATCTTTCTTAAACAGGTAATATGTAAATCCTCCGTCAATATAAAATAGTCCCTTTCCTGACTGATTATTCCTGTTATTTACATCGAGGTTAAACGGCAAGATGTACGCGGGAGTGATGTTCAACGACAAATGCTTCACACGCCATTCAAACTCGGTTGCCCCCTCTGTATCAAGCAAGCCCCAGAAACTATTAGAAGTATTACTGCCACCAACCGCTTTTATTCCATGATCCTTTCTGGCAAAAGCTACTCTATCCGAACCTGTATTCATGCTTATTTTGGGTGTGATTACAATCCGTTTTGCACCAATCAAATCATCAAACTCAATATCTTTTTTGAAATAGAATTCAAGATCAGATGCAAATTGTTCATGGGCAGCCTTTTTATTCCCACTGCTAAACGACAGGTAGATATTTACTCCTGCATCTGCAATATTTCTAAGATAAAACAAAGACTCAAGGGAAAGATTATTACTGAACAATTTTCTGTAATTTTTACTCCCATAGGTAAGAAAATCATGTGAATAATAAAAATCCAAATCTGCAACTTTTCTAAATGATTTACAATAACCAACGCCGATTTCGATATCCGGTATCTTAGTCTGCTTTAGAACAGAGGTGTCTGTCCAGATATTAGGAATAACATATCCATATAGCCCCGAACTGTTCTTATACATAACCATTGGGGCGAATACCATACCATGAATTCCCAAATCCCTACCAGCTGAAATAAGTTTATTGGCAATATCCAAGCCTAATTCAAAGTGACTAGATGCATCAATTGTCTGTAAATCATTTTGGTCATCCTCAATGAATTGCGCATGACCTTGTATGCATTGGAAAACAAAGAAAATAATAGACAGCCCTTTCAGTACTTTTAATTTCATTTACTAATGATTAAGTGAACGCTTCAGACTTTGTCGACAGTTAATAGTTAAATCACTAAATTGACAAATGGGTTAACCGCTCACATTAAAATCTCGTAAAGCATCGTTCAAACTTGTCTTTAAATCAGTACTTGCTTTTCTCTGACCGATGATCAACGCACAACCGACCTGGTATTCACCGGCAGGGAATTGCTTGGTATAGCTTCCCGGAATCACCACACTTCGTGCAGGAACACGGCCTTTATATTCAATCGCTTCTGCGCCGCTGACATCAATTATTTTAGTACTTTGCGTCAACACCACATTTGCGCCCAATACCGCTTCTTTCTCAACATGAACACCTTCTACGACGATGCAACGTGACCCGATAAAGCAACCGTCTTCGATAATAACCGGACTGGCCTGTAAAGGCTCAAGTACGCCACCGATACCTACCCCGCCACTCAGATGCACATTCTTGCCGATTTGCGCACAACTTCCAACAGTGGCCCAAGTATCAACCATAGTTCCCTCATCAACAAAGGCCCCAATATTCACATAAGAAGGCATCAACACCACATTACGAGCCAGAAAGGCACCATAACGGGCAACAGCATGCGGAACCGCTCTGACGCCCTGTGAGGCATAATCAGACTTCAACTTCATCTTATCATAAAATTCAAAGGGAGGAAGTGTGAAAGTTTCCATTTGTTGAATTCCGAAATACATCAGGATAGCTTGCTTGACCCATTCATTCGTAATCCACCCTTCTTCTTCAGGTTGTGCAACACGCAATCGGCCTTTATCTACCTCTTCAATCACATCCCGAACAGCCTGTGCATACTCAACTTTTTTCAATAACTCCCGGTTTGCCCAGGCATCCTGTACTTTACTAATTAATGACATAGAGTCCTTTTTTTTGCAAACATACTACCAGAAACAAGAGTTAAGTAATTTTTCAAATGATAATTCATATCCTTACTATCAATGAAAGTATACGATACTTCGGCCTATCAAAGTAGTCAATAATTCAGGTTCGCTAACGTAACTTGCATCATATTTTACAGTTCATGAATATTGGGTTTGACGCTAAACGTGCTTTTCATAATGTGACCGGTCTGGGCAACTATAGCCGCACATTGATCGATTCATTGTCGTCATTTTTTCCTGACAATACCTATTATCTATTTAATCCGAAAAGGAGTTCCTGTTATTCATCGATGTCTAAACATATCGTAGAAATTAATCCCTCCGGTATATTTCCTACCCTTTTCCCATCCTTATGGCGAAGTCGATGGATGGTAAATGACATTGAAAAAAATGTTAACCTTTATCATGGGCTAAGCAACGAACTTCCTTTCGGTATCCATCGAAGTAAGGTTAAAAAAGTGGTAACGATCCATGATTTGATCTTTGAACATTATCCTGCCCAGTATAATAAAAACGATGTACTTATCTACAGGAAGAAATTCAAATATGCCTGTGAACATGCCGATATCATCATAGCCATCAGTGAAAGCACCAAGAAGGATTTGGTGAATCTGTATTCAATACAACCCGAAAAGATAGAAGTCTGTTATCAGTCCTGTGACCAACGCTTTTTTACAAGTGCCAATGAAAGTCAGAGGAAAATGGCACAGGATCGTTATGGACTAACAACACCCTATTTCCTATCTGTCGGAAGCATCATCGAACGAAAAAATCTTCTTCGTATCTGCATGGCATTTAATGAAATGCAAAAGGAAACGCCATGCAACCTTGTCGTGATCGGTAAAGGAAACGGCATCTATAAAGAAGAAATACTGAACTATATCAATAACGAACAACTCTACGGGAAAATCATCTTTCTTGAAGATAATTTTCGTTCTAATGATATTCAAAAAGATATGCCAATACTTTATCAGAATGCTACAGCACTTGTGTACCCATCTGAGATGGAAGGCTTCGGCATCCCTGTTCTGGAAGCGATGGCGTCAAGTACACCAGTCATCACTTCTGATCGATCAAGCTTACCTGAAGCCGGAGGTGACGCTGCGCAATGTATCGACCCACTTGATCCTGTGGCCATGCATCTTGCCATGAAACGCCTTCTGTCGGATGATGATTTCAGGAAAGAGAGCATCCAAAAAGGGTTACGACATTCTCAAAAATTCAATAACGAACATACCGCACAAAAGGTAATGTCCATTTACAAACAACTAAATTCAAAAATATGATCAGAGAATACGAACAGGATATCAAAGTGAGTAGTGATATCTTAAAATTAGGCGGCGTGATACTCTACCCCACGGATACTATCTGGGGAATAGGATGCGATGCCACTAACGAACTAGCTGTTGAAAAACTTTTCAAAATCAAACATCGCGATGCGAAAAAAAGTTTTGTCTTATTGATGACTGATGTGAAACAGTTATCGCAATATATTGCGAATCCCCTGCCCGATTTGGAAAGTGTGCTGTCTAATTTCACCGAACCAACCACGGTTGTATATGAACAAGCCATCAATCTTCCTTCCAGTGTTTTAAGTAAAGATGGCAGTGTGGCAGTACGAATTACAAATGACCCCTTTTGCCGATCGCTTATCAAACGGTTCAGAAACCCTGTGGTTTCTACTTCCGCCAATGTAAGCGGCGAGCCAAGCCCGATTCATTTTTCACTGATTACTAATGCAATCAAAGCAAACGTCGACTATGTGGTTCATTGGCGACAAGATGATATTTCAACCAGACAACCTTCCACTATATTAAAGTTGAGTAAAGACGGTAGCTTCATTAAAATAAGATAAGCCCTGCTTTTATTATCCTCTAAAATCATGTAGTTTCGCACCTCAATTTTATTTCTATGCAATTTTTGAGAAGATTTATTGTACTCTATCGTTTACCACTGGCTATCCTGTTGATCGTATTAGGTGTGGTGGTTACCATGCAGGTCAATCATGGGATCTGGGTCAGTTGGATTTTCTTTCTCGTAGCTATCCTGATGGCAGTGGCTCATTTCATGATAGGCCCGATCACCTTGATACAAAAGCATGTCGAAGACGGCGATATCGAAGGGGCTCAAAGCCTGCTCAGTCGTGTAAAATATCCTAATCTGCTTTACAAACCTGTCCGTTCTGCCTACTATATGCTAAAATCCAATTTCTCCACGATGAGTGAAAACTTTGAATCTGCTGAAGAGGATATCCGTAAAAGTTTGGATGCCGGTATCGGTGACAAGAGTGTCGAAGGCGGCGCATATCTTCAGTTAGGGATGATCTCTTATAAGAAAGGCGACAAGAAAGGGGCTTATGAAAATCTTCGCAAAGCGATTTCTATCGGTTTACCTGATAAGGATTCCGAAGCTTCCGCCTACTTGCAATTATCCAGCATCTGCGGCGAACGACGTGATTTTAAAGGCATGAAATTCTATTACCAGAGAGCGAAAGCCTGCAAGCCTAAAAACGAACAGATCCTTGAACAGATGAAGGAAATGGACAAGTATATTTCAAGGGTTCCGGGATAGTTGAATAATCCTTTATCGTGATTGATTGATGTTAACATTGAAGAGTTTAGACTTCATCTGAGAATTAATCATTCAAGTAGAATCCAATCAACATAGCCAACTTTACATGAAATGAACAAGAGAATTTCCCTACGTTATGTCAGTCTTCTATTCTTACTACTTATGTATGCCTGTCGGGACACTGCACAAACTAACTCGAAAGTCATCCTTCTAAAACCTTTCAAAGGATTAGACCCGATTCTGACAGGAAATGTATATAACAGAATCAAAGCGCTTTATCCGAATTCCTTTATTAGTTTGCCTGTTGAAATCCCAAATCAATGCTATTATGCGCCGCGAAAAAGATATCGGGCTGATAAACTGATATCCTATTTACATCAACATACCGAAGGCGATACAGTTACGATTGGACTAATAGCCCAAGATATCAGCACGACAAAAGGAAAATACTACGATTGGGGAGTTATGGGGCTTGGATATTGTCCAGGTAACGCTTGTATCGTATCAACTTTTCGCTTATCTAAGAATCAATTAATGGATCAGTTTTACAAAGTGGCTATTCACGAATTAGGTCATACACAGGGGCTTCCGCATTGCGCAAACAAGTCTTGTTTTATGCGTGATGCGGAAGGCGGAAATACATTGAATGAAGAAGTTGATTTCTGCGTATCCTGTAAAGCCTATTTAAAATCGAAAGGTTGGAAGTTTCTCTGAAAATTCTTTTGAATTAGATAAAACAGACACATGTTATCACACATCGTTTCCGACAGATTACAAATACGTTATTGTAATGAATGATCCGAATTAATTCTGTTACTCCTATCCTTCCTTCTTAACTTCTCCTCCCGGATTCGTAGGTTTGTTATTGCCATTTCCTCCACGGTTATTTCTCGGTCCCTGATTCGGGCGTGGGCCTTGTGACTGAGCTGGCTTATTGGCTTGTTCAGGTTTAGGGCCTTGTGGTTGCGCAGGCTTTTGTGCTTGCGGATTATTAGGTCGTGGACCTCTTGGTGGATTATTCGGTCGCGATGCCTGCCCTTTTACAGCATCCGGTGTTCCCTGATTTTGTATTCGGGCTTCCTGCGGTTTATTTTGCCTGTTTGGATTCGGGCTATTCGGATTGGCGTTTGGATTCGGTCTTCGGCCTTGTCCTTGTCGGTTACCCTGTCCGGCACTCTGATTTGGACGAGCAGCAGCCTGATCAGGGGCATTCTCTTTGTTTCCTTCCTTATCACCAAGTCGGCCACTAGCTTTCTTTTTCTTCTTGCTGTTCTTATCGAGTGATTTCAGACTAAATTGACCAACCACATCCACGAAATCATTTTTCTCGGCCAAACTTGCCTTCTTAATCACTTCCACCGGTTGTAATTCATCGGGAAAGATTCCTTTCTTATTGAAATCAAGAATCTCATTGACACGTTCGATACTTAACGGATACAAGGTATTGCTGCGTTCATAGCTATACCACATCAGATTTTTAAAGATGTCTTTCTTTTGCAAATTGGCCGTTCCCACTTTTGTTTTTATGCGATCGGCATTATCGGGAAACACTCGAAGTGCATCCATATACGTATCGAGTTCATAATTGAGACAACATTTAAGTCGACCGCATTGACCTGATAGTTTGGTTTGATTGATAGACAGATTCTGATAACGGGCGGCCGTGGTGCTCACTGATTTAAAATCGTTCAACCAGGTACTGCAACAAAGTTCGCGTCCGCAGCTTCCGATGCCTCCTACCTTAGCTGCTTCCTGACGGATACCGATCTGACGCATTTCGACTTTGATCTTGAAATCACCTGCAAAGCACTTGATCAGTTCCCTGAAATCTACACGATCTTCGGCAGTATAAAAGAACGTAGCTTTTTTGCCATCTGCCTGCACCTCCACTTCGGCTATCTTCATTTCAAGTTTCAGATCTCTGGCTATCACCCTCGATCGTATCATCATCTCTTTTTCGTGCTTCTTGGCTTCATCCATGCGGTTAAGTTCAGCCTCAGTGGCGGGATGAAGAACACGTCTGATCTCGTCACTCTTCTCACTGACTCCTTTTTTCTTCATTTGCAATTTCACCAGTTCTCCTGTCAGACTCACCACACCAAGGTCATAACCACCACTTCCTTCAACTGTGATCAAGTCACCTTTTTCGTATGACAATGGATTCTGTGCTTTAAAATACTCTTTACGGCTACCGTGATTGAAACTCACTTCAATAAAGGGATAGGGTTTTGAAAAATCCGAAACTGGCAACAGACTCAGCCAATCATGCACATTTAATCGGTTACATCCACCACTTTTACACGAACCATGATCTTTACAGCCAGTTGGCAAGGCGCCGTTCTTTGCTGTTCCACAACTTCCACATCCCATATACTATATAACGTTTAAAAAGTTAATAATTAGTAGACCGTTATACGCACTTAAAAGTGCATAAAACAGTCGTTCAATGGTACTGTACGGATTATGACATTAAAGCCAGGTTTTTCCGGAGCACTATTTTTTGAATTCGTAAAGATAATGAATGAAATAGAATTTTAGTATTCGCATTTCGCTCAATTTCATAAATGCTGTTTTCCAGCAAATCACTGATTTCGGTTATGAAAAAATCCGTCATTCCTTTGGCAATAAGCACTTCGATTATTTTCTGCTCGGATTCGAGTAATACCAGATTTTGCGAACCGATGGTTTTAAATCGAATCATATGTTCAAGCAACTGAATCACATACTCCAGAAACTTCTTTTGAGCCTCCTTGTTCAGATCGGCCATACCATTGACCCATTCTACCAGTTCGATGCCTTTATTGGCGTAGAGACAATTGAGCCAGTTACGAAGTATGTTCACAAAATCATTTTCCGTTTCCGACATCAGGCTGAGTGCTTTATGAAAATCGCCTTCGGCAATACGGGCGTATTGAATAGCTTTTCCTTCATTCACCCCCCTTTCCATCAAGGCCTCCTTGATTTCATTATCAGTCAGTCGTTTTAGTGAAAATAGTTGAGTGCGTGATTGAATGGTAGGTAGTATTTCTTCGGCATTCGATGTCACAAAAAACAGTAAGGTCTTATCTGTAGGCTCCTCAATAAGCTTAAGCAGAATATTTCCTTCCTTTTCAAGATACTCAGGATACCACATGATGAGGATTTTGTATTCGCTTTCGAAGCTTCTGAGTTGCAGTTTTTGTATGATTTCGCGACATTCGAGCGCTGTGATATTGCCTTGCTTTTCAGATTCCAGAAACTTCAGCCAATCGGTATCATTTCCATAAGGATTGGCAGAGACAAATTCCCTGAATTCCCTGATAAAATCATTACTGGTCGGAATCTTATCCCTGTTCTTAATGGTCGGGAATGAAAAATGGATATCAGGATGTTGCAACTTACCCATCTTAGTACAAGAGGAACAAACACCGCAGGAGTCTGTAGCCTGTTTATCGGCACAAAGTATAAATTGCGCCGTAGCCAAAGCCAAAGGCAATCCACCGCTTCCTTCATGACCTGTCAGCATGAGTGCATGAGGCAGATGATGATTATTGACCAATGTAATGATCTTAGCGATCAATTCATGTTGACCGACGACATTGTTAAACTGCATCAGGATACCTATTATTTTTTAGTGGCGTCTGTGACACTCATCAATTCCTGCATGGTGCGTTGCATCTTGTCGATAGAACCGTCAAGGAAAATGGTATTCCCTTTACCGTTTTCTGCAAAATGTTTAATAGATTCTGTCCACATCGAGAACAAGATAAAGGATGCATCAAGTTTGGCATCTTCCATTTCTTTGGCTGCCGATGCCATACCACGGGCAACTTCTTCTCTGAATAAAGCCACACCCTGTCCACGCCATTGGGCCGCTTGCTTCTCGGCTTCGGCAGAAATCTTAATGAAATTCCCTTCAGCTTCTGCGGCTTTGGTACGGGTAATCAAAAGGGCTTGACCTTCATTCTCTGCAGCTGATTTCAAGTTATTGCTGCTTACCACACGAGCCATCGATTTCATGATTTCTTCATCGAAAGAGATATCATTGATCTGTAAGTCAATCAGATGATAACCCCAACTTTCAAGTTGCACATCAATCTGTTCTTTTACATGCAGAATGATTTCTCCGCGAAGACCCAATATTTCAGATTGTTTTTTAGTAGCCACAAAAGCACGGATTGAACCTTCAATTGTTTTAATCAGTGCCT
The DNA here is from genome assembly GCA_903875055.1 of uncultured Bacteroidota bacterium. Lineage (GTDB taxonomy): Bacteria > Bacteroidota > Bacteroidia > Chitinophagales > Chitinophagaceae > OLB11. The sequence goes on along the minus strand of CAIQUX010000086.1, from coordinate 6,776 downwards.
GCATCAGGCTACGGTCATCGACAAATTTAAAAGCCACATTCTTGATTGACTCCTCATCCTGATTCAAAACGGCATAGAGCAACATCGCTTTAAAATTGACATTGGCCTGATCCAGGGTGATAGCCTGAAATTGCAATTCGACTGATCGATTCTGGATTGAAATACGTCTGAAAATATTTTCCAGAAAAGGGACCTTGAAATTCAGTCCTGGACGATGAACACGGCGATACTTACCGAACATGGTAACCACTGCGATGGAGCCCTGTTGAACCGTGAAAATACCTGAAAAGATAATGGCCAATATGATCAATACGATGATGATGGCCGGTGAATTAGCTAGCATTTGATTTTTATTTTAGGGTGTAAATGTACGGGAATGTAACGGAATAATGATAGGAAGAAAAGTTATGAGCTAGGAGTTAGCGGGTATTAGTTAAGAGTCAAAAGTTATGAGTTGGCAGAATTCGGAATTAAAAAACCTTCTCCATATTGAATATCATTCTATTTATAAGATTCTTACTACGCTCACCTTATAACTCGCAACTTTTAACTTCTAACTCACTCTAATACTCCACTATCAGGCCTATCGTAGGTAGTACGGTACCTGTATTATTATCCAGAAATTGGATCTGATACCGTGGCGGACTGGGCGGATTGGTCGATGAAGGATCTATTAAGGCATTGCCGTTGGCATCACGCTTGACTGTGAGGATATCCTGTTCTTTGGCGGCAAACTTATACAGGTTCTGAATGTCGAGAAACAGATTCAGGTTCCAGTGTTTGAAAAAGTACTTCTTATCGATACGGATATCCAATTGATGATTCAACGGAAGACGGCTTTGATTGATACGGTTATAATCAAATTGTCCTTGTTTGGCTACATCCCAGACATAGGTCACTGATGACAAGGATGTATCGTATGGTGTATAAGGTCGCCCGCCTGTCAGACGGAATTTGGCGCCCAGTTCCCAATTACGTTTCAGTTTCTTACCGGCTGTGAGATTGATGATATAGCGTTGATCCCAATTGCTGGGTGCATAGGCAGCAGTATTGGCATTGCTGAATTCGCTTCTGAACAAGGTCACTGCCATCAAGCCATAAAAGCCTTTGAACAATTTTTGCTGGGCAAATAATTCAATCCCGTATGCCCTTCCTTCAGACAATGATTTCACAGCCTCATTCCCCACCACACCGAAATCGCCACCGGTATTGGCCATCGAATAACCGCGTTGTACACTTTGCGGATAATGGTTGTATTTCTTATAGAATCCTTCCACCGTGAAGCGACTGTTTTTATTGGTGCTGTATTCCAATCCTCCCACCAGATGAGCACATTGGATATATCTCAGGTTGTTTTGCTTATTGATGTACACGCCGGATGAATCTTTAAATCCAAGCATGGTATAGACAGGAGTCTGATAATACAAGCCTGTATTGAAATTGATATTCAATCGGTTTGTCAGTTTGTAGGAAGCAGAAAATCGTGGAGACAATTGTTTCAACGGATTAGACATACTGCTTGAATAGGAATTGCCATCCATACGTAAACCGGCGCTCAGGGTGAGTCCATCATTAAAGAATGGTTTGCTGATCTGCCCGAAGAAACCATATTTGACAAAAGCGATGTCAGCATGATAGTCAATGGTATCAATGACTCCATTCGGCAGGGATAACAGATTATACGTCGTGTTGTTATACTTCACATATTCGGTTCCAGCACCGTAATTGATCTTCCAGTCATTCAGACGGACCGTATTTTCAATACGCAGTTTGTTCTCGATCTCCTGACTATGATATTGCAAAATCCTTGTCTTGCTTTTATCATTATCCTGAAACTTGGTAGCATTATTATCCAACATATTCCTACTGAGGGCGATGGTTTGGAAACTGTTTTTCTTATAATGCTTGTACACAAAACCATTTGTATAATTCCATTGTTTTTGTTCAGGCAAGGTGCCCAAAATATATTTCTGCTGTTCGGTCTTATTGTTTTGCGTGTTCAGCACTGACACGTCATACGCACCCAACAACAGATACGTGATTTCATTCTTTGCATTGATATTGTATTTATACTTAATCTGTGCATCATTATAGGTAGGCAAAAACGGAAGCCCGATCTGCGAAAACAGAAATTTCAGATACGATCGACGAATACTCAACATCAAACCGCTTTTATCGTTGACCGGTCCTTCGGCACGCAGACCGATATCGCTGCTGCCGACTGTAAAGGCACCATGCCAACCATCGATTCGTGGATTTTTCATTTTGAAATCAAACACCGAGCTCAGCGTATTACCTCTGTTTGATGGAAAAGAACCTGCATAATAACCTACATCCTGGAGGAAGTCGACATTCAGCAAACCAACTGGTCCGCCATTGGCTCCTTGTGTAGCAAAATGGTTGATATTCGGGATTTCAATACCGTCGAGATAAAAGCGGTTCTCGGATGGTCCACCACCACGGATGATGATATCATTACGATAACCGACACTTGAACCTGCCCCGGGCAGACTTTGTATCACCTTACTAATATCGCGACCACCGCCTGGATTACGTTGTATCTCATTGACACCGATGGTGCGGAGAGATAAGGGACTTTCTTCGGACTTGTCTTTTCGTCCTTTCACAGTGATCTCTTTTACTTCAAGCTGGCTTTTTTCTAAAAGTATCTCAACAAAGGTCGGTTTTGAATTATCAACGGCCATTTCAAATAAGACCTTCTTCTTATACCCTACATAACTGACTTCGATATTATATAAGCCGGGTGCAAGTTTGCTAAACTCAAACTGTCCATCCATATCCGACTTGATACGGTTGGTGGTGTTCTGAAGACTGACGGAGGCAAAAGGAATACCTTCATTATTGATGGCGTCCCTGACACGGCCACGGATCATACCGTTTTGGGCAAATGTATTTAAAGATAATAAGCAGGACAGAAGCAGGAAATATCTATACATGAATCAAAATTTTCGCAAATGTAACCTGCATTGATGAGCAGCCGAGCAAAAATTACTGATATCCTATTGAAAGGACTTAGACCAATTCAGGGTGACTGACATAATAGGTTTTCATGGTGTCGAAAACCTTTTGCTTGAGCATATCGGTATCACTTGCTGTGAGTCCTTCGGTACTGATTTCAGGCAGAAAATGTAATTGTATCTTATGAGGCCATGCCCACATTTTCTTGTTTGAATCGAGTATTGCTCTTGTTCCGAAGATGACGCCACAAATAATTGGCTTCTGTGCTTGTATAGCCACCTTGAAAGCACCATCATAGAAACGGGCCAGTGGTTGATCGGTCTTGTTGCGTGTACCTTCAGGGAAGAGACAAAGATGCAGCCCTTTGTTGAGTGCATCCAGCATTTGAGGAATACTATCTTTACGGCTTTGTGCATCCTGACGGGTGACAAGGATGGAACCACATTTATAGATATAACCGAATATCGGAATCTTGGCCATCTCCACTTTAGCCAGTGTGCGGTTAGGTCCGGGAATACCAGGCGATGAAACAGGCACATCGGCGAGTGTGTTGTGGTTCATGGTCACCACATAATTTTTGCCTTTCTTGAAATTCTCTCGGCCTTTATGTGTCACCGGACAAAAAATCAAGGGCATATAAATTCCCATCCAGATCTGAAAGCCACGTTGAATGGCGATCGAGGCTACACGGTCACTGGCAAAGGTTTTGAACAACCAGAAAATCAATGCCACGGGTATCATGGTGATGGCAAACAGCAACATGCCGTAAACGAAATAAATCCTACCGACTATATTCTTGATCAAGGGGGGAAATTTTAATGCGTAAAACTAATAAAAATAAATCATTGCAAGGTTAGTCAGAATAGGAAGTGAATCCCGAATAATAAAAGCCGTAATTTTGAGATGCAAATTTTGAGACTTGCTTCCGACTCAAACGAAATCATTCTTGAATCTAAATTCTATCATTATGAAAAAGATTATTTTACTGGTGATCTTGATCATCTCTTTATCCATCAGCGGTTGTCATAAATGTCACCTCTACAATCTTGTCGATGGAACTATCGTTAGGAAAAGCGTGGATGGATGTACATGGCTCATCCAACTCGATAATAACAGTCTGCTTGAACCGACCAATCTGAACAATTTCAAGGTGACGGTCAGTGATGGTCAGAAAGTCAGATTATCTTATTCCGAAAACAAAAACCAGATGTCCATCTGTATGATGGGCACGATAGTCGACCTCGATTATATCGCCGACAGATAATAGCTGTATCTTTTTTTTGACTTGATTAGCAAATTAACTTTGACATCACCATTGTATCTCTTTCTTCCCTTGTGCTTTAAGGATGGCATTGGTTTTTGAAAAATGCTTGCATCCGAAAAAACCATTGTAGGCTGAAAACGGAGATGGATGTGCCGCTTTCAGAATGGTGTTTCTTGAACTGTCAATCAGTTTTTCTTTTTCTTGTGCAAATCGTCCCCAAAGGATAAACACGATACCATTCTTTTCGTCAGACACTTTTTTGATGACAGCATCCGTAAACTGTTCCCATCCGATCTTACTATGACTCATGGGTGTATTGGCTTCAACAGTCAACGAGGCATTGAGCATGAGTACACCTTGTTGCGCCCAATGTAACAAATTACCTCCGGCAGGGATTTCCTTCCCGATATCTTCTGCCAACTCTTTATATATATTCATCAGCGATGGTGGTGGCTTGATGCCATCCTGCACACTGAAGCAAAGTCCGTGTGCCTGCCCTGCCCCATGATACGGATCTTGTCCGAGCAATAATACCTTCATCTGGTCAAATGGCGTCTGCGTAAAGGCATTGAAGATATTTTTCCCTTCAGGGTAAATGATTTTCCCCTTCTGTTTTTCCTGTTTAAGAAACTGAACGATCTGAGAGAAATAAGGTTTCTCAAATTCTTCTTTCAGAGCTGCTTTCCAACTTGCTTCTATCTGTACATCCATATTCTTTACTTATTCAAAATCTTTATAAAGCAGATACTTCTTTCTGATGGCTTTAAACCGAAGTAGATCGGGTTGCCAACTTTTACGGATAGACTCTTCAGTCATACCATCCTGAATCTGTTTCCTCAACGTGTTTGTTCCCGCCAGCTTTTCGAAGAAGGAAGTAAAAAAAGAATCCTTTTGTGCTGACAAGGAATACGCTTCCTTGATGTAAGCAAGGTTTATCTTTCCATTCAGTAATGTCAACGCTTCTTCCGGCGACATGTTGAGGTTTTGTCCATAACACACCTGATTCATAAGCGGCGGCTTTTTGGCTCCTGCTGTGCTTATAGGTGTAAATGAAAAGCTCTTTGTTTTAAAATCAGGATGGCCCCATAGTTCAAACGGAGTGCTCGTGCCTCTGCCAATACTCACCTGGGTGCCTTCAAACAAACACAAGGAAGGATAAAAATAAATGGCGGTAGCGGATTTTAAATTGGGTGAAGGCGGCACCGGCAACTGGTATTTTGTGCTGTGGGAATAATTCGTGCAAGGGATGACAGTTAACTTGCAGGTCTTAGTATTATTGAGCCAATGCTCGCCATTGAGCATCTGCGCGTACTCCCCAACTGTCATTCCATGTACGATGGGAATGCATTGCATACCTACAAATGATTTGTTTGTGTTTTCCATGACTGGTCCGTCAACATAAAAACCGTTCGGGTTAGGTCGGTCAAGGATCAGTAAAGGAATATCGCTTTCAGCACAAGCCTCCATCATGTATTGCAAGGAGGAAATATAGGTGTAAAACCGAGCACCTACATCCTGTATGTCAAACACTACGATATCGATACCCTGCATACTTTCTTTCGATGGTTTCTTACTGGCACCATACATGGAGGTTATGCTCAAACTTGTGCGTGCATCGATACCGTTTTCGATATGTTCGCCTGCATCACCCGTTCCTCTGAAGCCATGTTCAGGTGCGAAAATCTTCTCGATATGTATTCCGCGAGCCAAGAGGGTATCCACAAGATGTGTCTGATTGACCATCGATGTCTGGTTGACCAACAACGCGACCTTTTTATTGCTGAGAAGTGGCAGATAGTCGTTCATCTGTTCAGCTCCTGTATGCACAATCGGAGATTGCCCGATTGCATTGGTCAGGCTAGCACACAAGATGAGACATATAAACAAAATCTTATTCATGCCTCAAAAATAAAGAAAACAGAATTACCTTCATCCGATTATTATTCTCTTGAAAAACAGGTATTCTTTCATCGCTTGTGTTGCTGTCGGTCTGCTGATGATACTCATCCGTTTCATGTATACAGACCGTCAGGCCAATCTACCTGTGAAGGTCACAACGTGGGATGCCTTAGGTTACTATATGTACCTGCCGGCACAGTTTATTTATCATGATGAAACCGCACTGAATTGGTTTCCGAAAATCGACAGCACCTATTCGGTTTCGGGTGGCGATCTGTATCAAGCCAACCGGCAAAAGAACGGACAATTTGTCTTTAAATATCTGGAAGGCGTTTCTATCCTGCAGACACCTTTCTTTCTGCTCGCTCATTTCGTGGCCTTACATAGTCAGTATCCGGCAGATGGTTTTTCGGCACCTTATCAATATGCGATTGCCTGGGGTTGTATAATTTATTGCTTACTCGCCATCTTTTTACTTCGTAAGATCCTTTTAGGTTATTACAAAGATGGCACGGTGGCTATCACGATCCTGTTGTTGTTATGCGCGAGTAACTTCCTTCAATACACGGCAATAGTAGGTGGACAAAGTCATGGCTATATTTTTCCACTATATGTGTTTCTGCTTTATGTCACG
>CAIQUX010000085.1 GCA_903875055.1 uncultured Bacteroidota bacterium | reverse complement strand
GGAAGCGCCAAAGGAAGTGGCGTGAATTATGCCACTGGATTGGAAGAAATACAAAATATCGAAGAAGTGAAAGATAAGCTGGCCATGAATAAAGCCAAATATATTTCCTTGTCGAACGAATTCAAGACCGCTACATATAAAGGCTTCCCAATGATTCATGTCGTGCAATGGGCTACACCTAATGGGCCTAAAGCAGGTCCATATCGTATTTTGGGCGTACTGACGGCTTTCATGGCTGCCTTACTATTCGGATTCTTGCTTTCGATTTGCATCGAGGTGTTTGCAGTGAATAAGCATAAGTTTCAATAGATGACAACAGCTCTTCCATACAAGGAGAAAACGCTTTTTGTTGCAGGCAGCCTGTTCTTTCTTCTGATATTCATTGCTTCGTTATGGTTTCAGCAGGTATTGTGTGTGGCTGTTCCATTTGCCTTGGTGGCCGCGTTGTTTTTTCTCAGGGATGTGAGAATACCGTTTTACCTACTGATGTTTTCAATACCGTTTTCTATCAACCTTCAGGAGATGACAGGCATCGGACTTGATTTTCCTGATGAGCCTCTGATGCTTTCGTTGACAGTATTCTTTGTCTTTTTTGCGTTGCAGAATTTTCGTGAGATCGGTTTCAGTCAATGGCTTCAAAATCCATTGATTCGGATCTTGTTGATATCATTTCTTTGGATGGCGGTCACGGTAGTATTTTCCACTAACCCAGCACTGTCATCTAAATACTTGTTGAAACGGATCTGGTTCTTATTACCTTTCCTTTGCTTTCCTATCATCTTCTTTCAAGACAAGAAGAATATCAAACGGGCTTTCACCTACATGTTCGCTCCTTTACTGCTCATCATCTTTATCGTGCTTTATCGTTTCAGTGCGCTGGGTTTTCGTTTTGAAGATGTACATGATCCTATCCAACCTTTCTTTCAAAATCATGTGATGTATGGATCTATGATTTCTTGCTTTGTACCCTTGATTGCAGGGGCTATTTTTCTCAACAGGCGCTTCGGGTTTTCATGGATCATTCTGGTTGGTGCCATGTTGGTGTTCTTGGCGGGTGTTTATTTTTCGTATTCGAGAGCAGCTTGGATGGCTGTTGTTTTTGCGCTTATTACCATGGCTTGTATTCGATTCAGGGTAATGCCTTACGCCATGCTATTTTTCTATGCAGTTGTTTTATCTGCGGTGCTATGGTTGTCAAACAATAATCAATACCTTAATTATCGACCTAAATTTGAGAAGACCATCATGCATGCATCTCTTTCAGATCATATTATGGCAACTATTCAAGGAACTGATATCTCTTCGGCTGAACGTTATTATCGCTGGATAGCCGCTGTGCGTATGAGTGTAGACCATCCATTGACGGGTGTGGGGCCGAATAATTTTTATGATAATTACAAGCATTATACCATAGCTGCCTATAAGACTTGGGTAAGCCGGAATATGGAACGATCGACAACACATAACTATTTTTTGTTCATGCTCGTTGAGCAAGGGTACCCGGCGCTGATTCTGTATGCACTTTTGATTTTTATGATTTTTTATTATGGACAGAAAGTATATCATCGACAGACAGAACGTTTTGACAGAGTGGTCGTGATGTCTGCTATCTGCATGATCGCCGCCTTGTTTGTCAATAACTTCTTCAGTGAGTTGTTGGAAACCGATAAGATAGGAAGCTTATTCCTCTTAGGAATTGCGTTGATTATCGCTATCGATATGAAAAGTAAAATCAGAATGAAAGATCTTTCCCTGGTATAAATGAAGCTGCTTTAAAACAAAAAATAGGACTTGTGATTATTCAATCACGATCTTTCTGCTGCTTGATTTTCCGTTTCGTGTGATGGTTGCCACATAAATACCACGCGATAGATGACTAGTATCAAAACTTACTTTGCCAATTGAAGTTGTGAAAGGAATATTTATTTGCTGTCCGACAGAATTTGACAGCACGATACTTGCATTTTCAATTTCAGGAGCCTCTATGCTAAATCTGTCGCTGGCAGGGTTAGGATAGATTTTTAATTCGTTAGCTTCAACCAGATCATCATAGCGTAACGGGAAGTCGACCGTGAAGTTATACTCGACAGTTGCACCGAAATCAGGATTAAACAGTTTCAATGTAGTGCCGTTTGATCGAAGGAATTTAAGCACACCGGCACCATCACTATTGTTCCAGAAACTGATTCCATCTTCATCTGTGTCTGTCATCAGGAATTTGTAGCAACCATATGGCAGGTTCAACGTGTCGCGGTAGGTCGTATTATTTGTTAATCCCTGACGGCTCAACAACACATTGCCTGCTTCATCAAATAGCTTGTACGATGTTTCAGAAGCAGCGCTGTTTGTCCTGTGATATATAATGAAATTGGCTGGTACCACATCCGTAATTTGAAACTGAGAAGTCATCTTATTATTGAATGAATATTGATCGGTTCCTCCATTAGGATACATCAGTTCCACATGAAAGTCATTGTCGACGGTTTTGACATTCACCCAAAGATTGGCCGTTGGCAAATCCACTTCTGTCTTTTCAAGTGGGGCAAGATGACCTGTCCAGTTTAAAAAGCTTTTTACTGTGTTATTATTGATCCAGTATTCAATACGAAGCGTTGTAAGCGGTGTTGAACCTGTATTCTGTATCAGTATTTTCGGACTGGCACAAATTGATTGTTGTCTGGCGTATTCGATCTTACCGGTAGGAGCCATGATATCGAGTACGGCCGCATCAAGATTAAAATTGATGGCTCCGTAACTTACCAGTTGTTCCGTCACGATATAATTTGAAGTGCCGATAGCTGGGTTTGCCACAGGCAACATATGATAATCTATAGTGGCCGTTTGACCTGGAGTTACATAGTTGGTGATATCAAATTCCTTGAGGTCAGTGGCCATACCCGGGCACCAGCCGCAGCGGTCATATATCCAGGTACCTCCTTGCGGATAGACAGGATTCGAGGCGCATTTCTTAAAAAGTGTCCATTCAAATTCGTTGGCGCCACCATTGATATTCAGTGTGTGCACACGCGGTATGAATTCACCTTCCTGTCCATGACCGGTGATCATTGAGCGGACCTTGAAATACTTAGCGGACTCATTCATCAACACATTTCTTGGTTCGAAATAATAGTCGGTAATGATCTGATTATAATTACAGTTTGTAGGTTGTCGCCATATTTGTGTAATGTCTTTAACATCGCGTACAGGTGTACCTACGATAAACAGGAATTTGATATCCATATTTTCCTGCCATTGGCCACCACGTTCCACGCTCATACGCTTAGGTCCTTTAAGGATTGGTAAGAAATCAGTCATGTCGAACGTCCAGGTTTTACCGGTCATACCCAAATCAAGATTGATACCATAAGGTGTCACAAAGGACATGATTTCGTATTTTGAATTATAACGATCCATGAATGGCAGGCTCGTAATATTGATAGTACCAGTTGGTGGCACTGCGAAGGAATCTATTTTAGCACCTGTTAACCCGTTGTACAGGTATCTGTAAGTGGCGTTCCAGTAAAGGGATGTATTGACAAGATTGTAGACATCGCTTTGTGCTGTTCCGGCATTTGACAAAACAGCATAAGTTCTCACAATATTAGGTGAAGCCGGCAATGAATCGATTACATTACTATTCGAATTGGTTACTACATAGGTTCCTTGCAGGAAGGTAACGGCTGGTCTGTTATAGGTTTCTACAAAAAGCCTGTTTAGGTTGTCTCCACGGGTAAATTTCCAGTCTGGTGCGAAATCAAACTGAGCTGTTTGTGCGTTCACACTGGCATCTGCCGACACAAGACCTGCTCCTTCTTCCAATTTATAGTAAGCTACGAGATGACCATAATCAGGATGTGTCGGATCGATTGCCTTATTCATCCAGGCCTGAATGGTCGGTTGATCCAGCGATGCATTCCAGATCGATAATTCATCGATATCACCAAGATAAGGATTCCCTCTGTTGATATTACCTCCAAGTATCATCGAGTCGATGGTGCTGATGAGTTTGGTTTTTCCTGTTCCCATATTCCACAACGTACCATTTAGGTAGATAATCATTTCACCGCTGCCGGTATTTTTAGTAAAAGCCCAATGATTCCAGTTTTGTTCGAGTTGGGGAGTTGTAGCTAAATTATTAATTCGGTCATAACCCGAGCCATCATTACCGCAATCGAAATAAATATTGGCATTACTCCATGGAAGATGAATATTCAGTTGACGATTCATGGAGGCATCTACCCCTTCTATGATAGAAGTCGGCACCGAACTGATACCGGCGTTTCCTCTGCTCCAGAAAGCGACTGTCATCTGATCGGTAATGGTTGAAAGGGGAGCTGTCGGAATCGACCCTACTATTCCACCAGCCGTATTGATAAAATAACCGTTATTGGTGTAAAGGCCTGATATGTTAGTGGTTGAAGATCCGTCTAGTAGTAAAGAGGCTGTTGGTGTTGAATTAGTAAAGGAGAAGTCTATGATGATATTCGATATCCCATCCCAATTAAACGGTGTATGAAACTGGAGACGGTTATTGCCGACAGCAAAGGTTGTATTAGAATAATAGGTTTCAGTAAATCCAGTAGTCTCAGGCGTGGAAGCATTCAAGGCTGTTTGCGTTGTGTGCTTTATATTGACTTTCAGGAAGTGTACGGTTGAACTAGATAAAGCGTTGAGGATGATACCACTAATATTTCCGGCAGAAACACCAGCTGCTGCTAATTCGGCCTGTGTGAACAGATATTGCGAGCGACCTGATTTTTTATTGGTACTTAAGACCTGGCTAAGAGATAAAGTGCCCGAACCTACCACATACTGATTCTCAGTGATAATACTGGATGTAGTAGTGGTTTGTGGATATTGATATAAATTGTAATAAGGTGTGGTGATGTAAGGGAACGAACTGCCTGTAAAGTTGCTGATCGTATGTGACGAACGTGAACTCAAGGCAGAATCAACTCTCGAAGAATCAGTGATATAGGTATTGCATGAGTAATCCCACTCTCCGCAACCGATATTGGTTTGTCCGGCAGTGCCAGGAGATACTAAGCCGTTTTTGCAACGAAAATTATACAACATCAACACTTTCTCATAACTGATGGCCGGATTATTAGGAAACTGTATCACTGAATCACGGGTTCCGGAGCCATAATTGAAGGTGTTGACAAAAATGGTATCGCCTGGCATCTGAGCACTCGAGCAGAACGAAACAAATAACCCTATTATGAGTAGTGTATTTTTCAACATGGTAAGTATGTAAATTATTAAGCTGTAAATCTAAGTAATATTAATTTCCAATGCGATTAAGGGTACTACTTATTTCAAAGCCGGACCCGCTGGATGGTCATGAACTTATTTAGAAGCCGATTTTTCTTGAGAAAGTATTCAACCCGATAACGTTTTCGAATTTAGGATGGAAACTATAAAATGGGTAAAAGTAACTATTCAACAGGATGTGGATAAAAATGATACGCCAATTGTCTTGAATGCCTGATTTTAAAGGCTTTTACATAAAAAAGATATCGGTTAAAAACTTGCTTGACGATGTATAAAATGGTACATTTGCTCTCCTCTCAAAAAAAGGAAAATTGATCCTACAAAATCTGGATTATCTCCAAGGGATGTTGCTAATTCATTAAGTGTATTAAGTAGGTCTGGGGCACCATCTATAAGTGCTGAAATGGCTG
>CAIQUX010000084.1 GCA_903875055.1 uncultured Bacteroidota bacterium | reverse complement strand
GCTTCAATTTTCTGCATGCTGAAGGAAGTGTAGCGCAACGTATTGTCGTTTGCACTCACATTTGCTGTTCCCTCAAGTGAACTTTCGCTGCTGTTCACAGCATTGAACGACATTTTCGACTGGTTAAATTTCATTGCAAAATCGAGCGAATTAATTGCATCCAATGAAAGAATAGAAACAGGAACATCAACATAACCGTTTGCTGTAACTGCTTTAGTCAAATCGAAAATAACGCTTTCGGTTTCGTTTGCCCTGAAGAGATTGCTTGAAACCGATGCATAGTTTCCATTCACGTCACCAAGGAGAACTCCTTTGTAAGTTTCAGTAACAAGAATTTGACAGTTGCCTGAAGTATCTGTACTCGTACTTGGCAATGGCAGACAGAAAGGAACTTGTGGAACTCTGTATTTTGAATATCCAACTCCATCATTTGCAGGATAGGAAAAAGAAATCTGGTATGCAGAAGTATTCAAACGCGTATTATCCACGAAAATCCAGTCCTTAGATGGACCTGCACCAGAAATTGGATTTCCTGAAGCATCATAATTCCAGTACTGTTGATACTCGGGAAGAACAGCCACCGTCCGTTGATTGATTTGCGAAAGGTCGCCTGAGCTTATAACTCCGTCAAGATTGACATCCATTGCAATCATCTGAAAAACGGAAGGAACGAAACTTGCGTCATTCATTAATACTCTCTTAGTGAGGAAAGCATCAAAGCCATTTACAACCGGCTGAATGTTTGTTGATGAAGCAATGTCTTTCTTAATGTTTATTTGTGCACCGTTAGTAGTGTTGTAAGTAAAGTCGCCATTCACGTTGGGCTGTGTTGCTGTTATAGATTGATTTGCGCAATTATTGTCTGTACCATAAATATTTGTAATCAGATACTGTGTCGGGTTTCCAGAATTGTAACGGATTGGACTACTGTTAGACCAGAATGCAAGATGTCCTCCAAAAGAAGTATCCCTGTAGGTTGAATATCTTCCCGGGTCAGCAGGAACCTGTGCTACGCCTGTAATGTAACTTTCCTGCAAAGTAGGAAGCGAGAAAACTCCCGTGTCAACACTTGAAAAGGTTCCAAGTTTTACAAACTGAACACAGAAAATATTTCCGGTACCATGGAACCGAGACCCTGCAGGAGCACTGCCATTGAAGTACACCGATATATTAACGTTAGCACTTGGTGCGTTAATGCTGCTGCTGACATCTACATAATTAGGATTCACCAAATCGTTGTCAACAGAAACAATACCTGTAGGAACAACCTTGGTTGAATCATAGTGCATCACCACATCATAACCAATAACATTATTAACAGTGTGGCGTGCTTCCACAGGAACGCAGAAGGTAGAAGAAACACAGGTACTACTTGTATTCACAACTCCATAATCAAGAGCATTGGGGTCAGAAACATTAATCGTGATTACGCTTGAAGTTGTCGTTGCTCCATTGTTATCGGTTGCTATGGCTTTCAAATGACGAGCACCAAACGGAGCTCCACTTGTCCAGTTGAAAGTAAATGGAGAAGTATTATCAATTCCTACTGAAACATTATCTACAAAAAATTCCACCTGACTAACTGTGCCATCAACATCAGATGCGTTAGTTACGATATTGACAGAAGCAGGTGCCACAAACGGAGTTCCATTTGCCGGAGATGTTATGCTAATGGTTGGAGGAATGTTATTGCCTATAATAACATTTTTAATTGTTGAAGTTGTTACTCCGCAGTTATCATCGGTTGCCTCTGCTGTTAATGCGTGATTTCCAACTACCGTATAATTTCTTGTGAAGTTGTAGTTAGGTCCACCACTTGTGAGCGAGTCAACACGTACATTGTTATCAATCAGAACTACTTTAGTTACAGCACTGTTGTCCGTTGCGTTTACAGTGATGTTGACCACAGCAGGCGATTGAGGAATCAAGTATGTTGAATTATTAGCAGGAGATGTG
>CAIQUX010000083.1 GCA_903875055.1 uncultured Bacteroidota bacterium | reverse complement strand
GCAGGTGCTTCACCGGCTCAGGTACCTACTCAGGGAACCGTTATAGGGGAAGCTATCAGTATGGCCCGACAATCGTTCAATGCCAAGGAAACAAAATACAAAAGCATCATACTCATCAGCGACGGAGAAGACCATGACGAAGGTGCAGCCGATGAAGTGAAAAAAGCCGTGGGTGAAGGAATCATGATCAATACGGTTGGTATAGGTTCACCAGAAGGTTCCCCGATTTTTGATCCTGAAACCCGTGAAAACAAACGGGATGAGAAGGGAGAGGAAGTGATTACGAAACTGAATGAAAAGGAACTGCAGGAGATAGCCTCTGCCGGGCAGGGAGTTTATCTCAGATTAGGAAATACCGATGCGGCGGCTGATGCGATTGCGAAGCAGATTGGCTCAACTGAACAGAAGAATTTCGGCGATAATATTTTCACCGATTATAACAGTTATTATCAGTATTTTATCGGTATCGCATTACTGCTGATACTCATTGAATTTTTTATTCCTGAACAAAAAAAATTACAAACCGCATGAAACGACTGATAGTCCTTTTATTGGTATGCTTCTGTTCAGTGACCTTTGCACAAACTGCCGATCAGCATATTTATAGCGGGAATAAGCAATATGCCAAAGGAAATTACAAGGAAGCCGCTGCCGAATATCAAAAAGCTTATGCCGCTAAAAAGAGCCGTGAGGCACAATACAATCTGGGTAATGCCTTATATCAGCAAAAGGATTATGAGAAGGCGTCAAAACAATTTGAGGAAGCCGCAAAAAACTCCAAAGACAGAAGCATACAATCCTTTTCAAATCATAATATAGGAAATGCCTATTCGGAACAAAAGAAATGGGATGATGCCATCAACAGTTACAAACAATCGCTGAAAGTAAATCCGAATTCGGCCGATACGAAATACAATTTGGCTTACGCACAGGCCATGAAAAAGAAGGACGATCAGCAGAAGAAAAAAGACGATAAGAAGGACGATAAAAAACAAGATCAGAAAGATAAACAGGATCAGCAAAAACCTGAGGATAAGAAAGACGACAAGAAAGATGACAAAGGGCAAAAAGATCCTCAGAAACCGGAAGAAAAGGAAGGAGATAAATCAAAATCGATGCCTTCCAAATTGACGAAGGAACAAGCTGATCAGCTTCTCAATGCCCTGAATCAGGAAGAAAAGAAACTTCGTGATAAGAAAGACAAGGTAAGCGGCCAACCCGTGAAGCTCGATAAGGACTGGTAAAGGCAGGGCAAGCAATAGTCATTAGCCGGCAGCTATCAGTCACTTAGTCTGAAATCGAAAGCTTATGATTGGGCTTCTCTTTTCACCACCAGAAACCAATCATGATCGAGCGGTAAATAGCCCATTTCAAAACAAAACGTATACACATTTCCTTTACGGTTTGCCAAGGTGTGCGTGTGGTAGTTAAATGAAAATCCGTTGAACAATAAACGGTCGCGGGTAGTTTTCACCGTCTCCTGATTTCCCAGAAAGGATTCCAGTATTCGTTTGTTTTTGCGCAAGGCGTTAATGATGTTTCGGGCATAATTGCTCGAGTCTGCTTTTTGCTGGTTGTTGTAACTGTTACGGCAATAATCATCACAGAATTTCTTGTCGATTCTGCCTTTCAATATTTTTTCACAAGCCAGACATGTTTTAGTAGGTAGGTTATTCATGGCTGATAAATAAAGTACTAAAATAAAACAATGCCTTGAAAATGAAACAATATTCACATCAATATTTTTTAGCTGAATAGAAGCTAATTCAATACAATACGCTCTTCATCCTGAAATACAGGCCTGGTTTTTATTTCATCGTGGTCTTCTTTTAGTTCAATAATCGGCTCGGTTCTATTGTTTCAACCGTTTTACATTAGCGTTCATACCTAAGATTTACCTGTCTGAAAAATTGCTTAACCCCTTTCTGATAAAGAATACACCCAGAAAATCGATGAATAACAGGACATCCTTTTATGCTGAATTCGAACACAGGTTCGATTCTCATTTCCGGGTACAACACCGGTCCAGACATAAAGAAAATCCATCAAACTACCATCAGGATAGGCTCTTTTGAGATATGTTTTACAAAAATTATGTATTTGACAAAAAAGGAACTATTTTTAAAGCCAAATTTTAAAGAAGTATGAAGAAGTTGATTTTTGGATTTGCTTTATTATTGAGCAGTCAGCTTGGTGTGGCCCAAACCTATTATCCTCTGGCCGATCCTTGTGATCCTGATAAAGTATTTGATAAATTGCCATCGGCAGCTTATGACAATACCTGCGTGTATCTGTTACGCATGTCCAGTCAGCCGTTTAACAAATTTCCGATGGAGGTTTTTCGCTATCCTAATCTGAAGGAACTGACGGTTCAGAATGCGAATATCAGTGCTGTTCCTATTGACGTGTATCTGTTAGATAATCTGGAAGTGTTGGATCTTTCAAATAATAATCTGACATCCATTCCTAACACCATAGGAGATATGAAGAAACTGCGAAAGCTGATTCTCCGTAACAACAAACTGAATACTTTGCCTGTAACTATCGCCAATTGCAAAAATCTCGAAGAGTTAGATATCACAGGGAACCCGATTACGTTCTTACCGAATGAAATCAATAACCTTCAGGCCTTGACATCCTTCAAATTCAGCGGTAACGAGGTGAAAAATCCGAAGTTCCTGCTTGATATGGTT
>CAIQUX010000082.1 GCA_903875055.1 uncultured Bacteroidota bacterium | reverse complement strand
TATTCGGTATTGGAAGACAATACCATTTTCTTTTACAAGTGCGATAACTATTACAACAAGGCTTCTGAAGGCGGTGTCATCTACAACGATCCCGCACTCAATATCGATTGGCAGCTTGATCCGGCTGCTATGATATTGTCGGAGAAGGATGTCTTGTTACCGCGAGTATAGAGAATTTTTGTTCCTTCTTCCGGATCTTGTAGGGTATTAATTGTAAGCGTTGGTAGCAAATATTGAGCTGTTTATTTATACAAAAATCTCTTGATTAAACATTCAAAATTGGACATTAAGAGCTCTGAACATAACTGGCTTAGTTTTTACCTCAACTCGCCCACCTAAACGCTTAGTCAGTTTGTATCAGAACCTTACTTGCCTGCCGTTAAGGTCAGTCGGGTCAGCATTGAGCTCGGTGGTCTCAGCCTTGAATCGGGCTGTCTGAGTTTCGAAGTTAGCTGTCCCTGTTCTGAACCACGTCAGTTTAACTCAGAACTGAGACAGTTATGTATTAGGGTTCGTCGGTTGACCTCTGACCTTAGTCAGTTCTGCTCAGAGGTACAAATTGGCAGCTTTTGGGTAGGAGGGGGTACCCTAGGGGGTGGGGGTACCCACCTAAAACCTGAATTTTTGTCAGGAATCGCTAAATAGTGAATACTTTTCGGTAGGTTAAAGAGGTCTAAAAAACGGAAATAGCACCCTCACAGTTTGTGTACGCACAAACCGAAATTAGTATAAAAGCAGATAATCTTTAATTCTCGATATCTTCTTTGGAGCGTTTCAACTGATTTTGCCAATTCGCTTTACGAAGCTTGTTTTTGGTTCGTTCGGCATGGCCTTCCCGCTGATTAAGTATGTCAATACACATAAAAATCGAGTTGAGAAACGAACTGGCATCGGCGATATTCTTACCGGCAATATCAAAAGCCGGACCATGGTCTGGTGAGGTACGTACCACCGGTAATCCGGCCGTGTAGTTTACACCCAAGCCTTTATCGAAACTCTTAAATGGTATCAATCCTTGATCGTGATACATGGACAGAGTGCAGTCAAAATTCTTATCTGCCTGACGGGCAAAAAAGGCGTCAGCACTAAACGGTCCAAACACCAGATTGCCTTCAGCTCTCAATTTTTCAACAGCAGGTCCTATGATGTTTTGTTCTTCATTGCCGATCAGGCCATCATCACCCGAATGTGGGTTGAGCGACAACACAGCTATTTTAGGCGCCACAATACCAAAGTCCTTGATCAGACTATCCTTGATGATTTTCACCTTGCTGATGATATCATCAATGGTAATACTTTTGGCTACTTCGCTGATCGGAATATGTTCTGTCAGTAACGACACCTTCATATCCTCGCTGCACATCATCATGGCCACATCCTTGGCGCCGAATTTCTCTTTCAGAAAGGGCGTATGTCCGCTGTATTTGAAATCTTGCGTCTGTGAATTTTTCTTGTTGATAGGATTAGTCACCAAACCTTGAATTTGTCCGTCTTTCAGACATTGCGCAGCCACCATAAGGGAGCGCACGCCATAACGGCCGCCCAATTCGGTGATTTGCCCCGGATTCATAGCCACATCTTCGTCCCAGCAGGTAAATACATTGATACCCTTCATGTTCAGGGTATTGAAATCCTTGGTGCCGGTATATTGGAAATTAGGTTCCTCACAAAGCGTCTTATAGTAATTGATGACCTTGTTAGAGGCAAAAATCACCGGTGTAAAAAAATCAAGGATACGATGATCGGCAAGCGTCTTGATAATCAATTCAATACCGATACCGTTGATATCGCCTGTGGTAATTCCTATTTTGGGTTTATGGACAATTTGGCTCATTCTTTATTTTCTGAGGGGCAAAGATAGGGAGAGTATTTGATAATATCCTGAATGTTCGAAAAGGAGAAACACACTTCCTTAAAGGGCTTGTTCATCACCTTCCTTGTGATGAAAACGCTGGTATTGACGGGTAATTTTCTGCTTAAGTTTCCGGTTATAACAGTTTTATCTCTTCGATATGAACCTGACTGCCATAGAATACTTTGGTAGTTTTCTCAAAACTCTCCGTGAATTCAGATACATAGAAATGATCCTTACCCCGCTTGCCGGTATGGAGTAATTTCTGTTCCTGAAGTGATTTTTTGACGGCATTGGCTACAATTTCAGTGGTGTCAATTACTTCTACATGCTTATTGTAGTATTTCAGGATTTCCTTTTTTATCAGCGGATAATGGGTACAGGCCAACACCAAGGCCTGAATACCTTTAAATCGCCAATTAGAAAGGTAGGAATTGATAATGGTTTGCGAAATGCTGTTATTAAAAAAACCTTCTTCGATCATAGGAGCCAGCAGGGGGGTGGCCAGCGAAACAACTTTGATGTTTGATTTCTTTTCTTTAAGCAATAATTCGTGATTTTTACTCCCGATCGTGGCTTTAGTGCCTATGATGCCTACTTTTTTAATATCTTTTGAAACCACATAATCCACCACCGGACTTATAACACCCACAACATCAATTTGTCCCTTGTATTTATCTTTTAATAATTGGTAGGCTACCGAGGAGGCACTGTTACAGGCGATTACCAGAATCTTGGCTCCTTTGGCAATCAGAAACTCGGCAATATTTTCGGAATACTGCCGAATATGCTCTGCCGACCGGTCGCCATAGGGCATATGTTCAGTATCTCCAAAATAAAGCAGCGACTCATTCGGCAACAATGCGCTGATGGCTTTCGCTACCGTCAACCCGCCGATACCGGAGTCAAAAATGCCGATGGCCTGATTCTTTTTCATGAAGGCAAATGTAAGAAAAAGTTAGAAGGGACAAGGTAAAAGCCATAAGACACAAAGCATTTGATTCAACTGAATATAGTCGAAAGGGCATCCGAATTATTGCCTTTTTCAGGCAATGTCGGTTCATTCCTCCATTGATGAATGCATTTTACCCTGAGACATTCTGTCTTCATCAAATAAAAATCAATAAATTTAAACAGATGAATTATTTTCTTAACTTCGCGGATTAACAAATTCTTACTTTATATTTTTTTACAATATAAAAAAGAACTACTCAATGATAAACAAACTAAACAATGAACCCAATAATAACTGTCATAGCAGCAATCGTTGCACTTTTAATCGGTATCGTAGCCGGAAAATTAATATTCAATAAAAATACCGCAAAACTTGTCGAAGATGCGGAATCACAGGCCGATCGCATCGTAAAGGACGCTCAATCACAGGCCGAAACATTGAAGGAAAAGAAGATGCTCGAAGCGAAAGAGCGTTTTTTACAACTAAAATCAGAACATGAAAAAGATGTCCTTCAGCGTAACCAAAAATTAGTGGATTCAGAAAACCGAGCAAAACAAAAAGAAAAGGATCTGAACGATAAAACCCAAGCTGCACAGAAGCAAATTCAGGAATATGATCAGAAAAAGGTCAATCTGGATCGTCAGCTGGAAGTGGTCAGCAAAAAACAGGAAGAGCTGGGTAAGCAACATGATGAGCATATAAAAAAGCTTGAAAAAGTAGCCAATCTAAAGGCAGAAGACGCGAAAAAGGAACTTATAGAAGCCATTACCAATGAGGCTAAGACAGATGCAATGGCACATGTGCAGGAAATCGTTGAAGAAGCTAAACTCAAAGCAGGCAAGGAAGCGAAGAAGATCATTATCCAGACCATACAACGTACGGCGGCTGAAACGGCCATCGAAAATGCGATCACCGTATTTAATCTCGAAAGCGATGATATCAAAGGACAAATTATTGGACGCGAAGGACGTAATATCAGGGCATTGGAAGCCGCAACTGGTGTTGATCTGGTGGTAGATGACACACCTGAGGCCATCATTTTGAGCTCGTTTGATCCATTACGTCGTGAAATTGCCCGTCTTTCTCTTCAACGACTGGTTCAGGATGGCCGTATGCATCCTGCCCGCATCGAAGAGGTCGTTGAAAAGACAAAGAAACAAATCGAGGAACAAGTAATGGAAATCGGCGAACGCACAGTCATCGAACTGGGTGTGCATGGCCTTCATAAGGAATTGATCAGAATGGTGGGACGTATGCGTTTCCGTTCATCCTATGGTCAGAATTTGTTAATGCACTCAAGAGAAACCGCAAATTTATGCGGTATTATGGCTGCAGAGTTAGGGTTAAATCCGAAATTAGCGAAACGTGCAGGATTATTGCATGATATTGGCAAGGTACCCGACGAAGAAACAGAATTGTCGCATGCCTTGCTGGGCGCTAAACTGGCTGAAAAATATGGTGAACACCCTTCTGTTGTGAATGCTATCGGTGCCCACCACGATGAAATGGAGATGCAATTTATCATTTCACCTATCATACAGGCTTGCGATGCCATCAGTGGTGCCCGTCCTGGTGCCCGTCGTGAAATCATGCAAAGCTTTATTCAGCGTATTAAAGAACTTGAAACCTTGGCGATGAGCTATCCGGGCGTCGAAAAAGCCTATGCTATTCAAGCTGGACGAGAGTTGCGTGTGATGGTTGAAGCTGAAAAAGTGACCGATTCTGAAAGTGAAAAACTCTCATTCGAAATCGCTGATAAGATCCAAAAAGAAATGCAATATCCGGGTCAAATCCGTGTGACTGTAATTCGCGAAAAACGAGCCGTCAATATTGCACGGTAAGACGGACGTTTCGAGCTGAGAAAATGGGAATTTTCCGTTCACCTGTCTAAAGGTGCCATTCATCTATTTTATTGGCCTGACCGC
Source organism: uncultured Bacteroidota bacterium (assembly GCA_903875055.1). GTDB lineage: Bacteria > Bacteroidota > Bacteroidia > Chitinophagales > Chitinophagaceae > OLB11. The sequence continues at coordinate 12,394 of CAIQUX010000082.1, read as the reverse complement.
TTCCCGGTTTACAAGCTATTAACAAAAAAAGATTTCTTTTTTGGGGGCTAATTAGCAGAAATGTCAAGTTTAACATATATTTACAAGCCAATAAAAATTTAAGATATATGACAAAGATTATACGATTACTGACCGCACTTTTGTTCTTGTCAAGCCTTGTAAACGCCCAGTCTAATTCAGGTGAAATACACGGTAAGGTGCTTGATGAGAAGAAAGCAGGTCTTGATTTTGCTTCAGTGACCGCGTTGGAAGGGGGAGTTATAAAAGGAGGAGCCAAGACGGATGCGAACGGTAACTATAAAATTAAACCTTTGGCACCTGGTCAATATGACGTGAAAGTTACGTATGTGGGCTATAAGGAAAAGATTATTACGGGAGTTTATGTGGGTAATGATAAGAGCATTTTATTGGATATCCAGATGGAAAAAAAGGAATCTAATTCAGCCTTGAAAGGAAATAAAGATGTGATCGTTACAGCATATAAAGTGAAGTTGATAGATGCATCGGATCCGGGACACAAGGTGGTGACCAAAGAGCAGTTCACCAATTTCAGTTCGAATAAAATTGGTGATTTGCTTGGAATGCAGGGTGGTGTTGTACAAACAAAATCGGGAAGTTCGAGTTTGAATATTTATGGAGGTCGTGCTTCAAATACCCTGTATATGATAGACGGAATGATGATTAGTTCCGGGCGAGGGCTGAATATTCCACAGACTTCTTTCAGTCAGTTTGAGTTGTTAAGTAACGGGTTAAGTGCAAAATACGGAAATGCTACTGGGGGGATTGTAGCTATCACAACCAAAGGTATTACAAGAGAATTGATGGGAAGTTTGCAAGTTCAGCATTCTATTGAAGGCTATAATACCAATCAGGCTTCATTGGATGTTTCCGGTCCTTTGTTTGGAAAGAAAAATAAAAGCGGTGTGAAGCAACCTGTGGTTGGTTATTCATTAAACATTGGTGTCACCTACGACAAGGATTCTGACCCGTTCTACTATAAGTACACACGGTTAAAACCAGATGTATTGAAAAGGATACAGGATAATCCGATTATTCCTAATCCGAATGGGAATGGAGGAAATTTCGTGCGAGCATCTGAGCAGGTAACTTCTGCTGATTTTGAAAAAGTGAAAGCTAGGGAAAACGGACAAAATTTTGGCTTGACATATCAGGGTAAATTGGATTTTCAACCTTCTGAGAATGTGAATGTGACATTAGGAACCTATTCTGTTTATTCAAAAGGAAGAGCATATAGTTATGCTAACTCGCTCTTTGCGCCTGAAGCTAATGCTATTTCAGAGGCTTTTACACTTAGAGGATTCTTACGATTAACTCAAAAATTAGGTAAATCAAGCGGAACTGAAAAGCAAGGGGCCAAGAAATCAGCGATTTCTGATGCCTACTATACATTGCAAGTTACCTATCAAAAGGATAATGGAAGAGGTGATAACCCAACCCATGGAAGAAATATTTTTGATTATGGATATGTCGGAAAATTTGAACAATTCAGAACACCAGTATTTAGATTGGGACAAACTACTGATGGCTACAGGGGGATGTCATATTTGGGACAAACCTTGGATTCTGTGCACTTTACACCTGGTGGAGTCAATCCTTTGCTTGAAAATTATACTAAGGCTATTTTTAATTCCGGACAGACCGTTAGAAATGTGAATGATGTATTGGGTCTGACTGGTTTGCGAAATGGTGATGGTCCATTAGCTGCTTATGATATGTGGACAGGTACTGGGGCCCAAATATCATCGTTCAATTATTCAACGGCTGATCAGGTGTCATTGAATCTGGATGCATCACTTGATATTGAGCAAGGTTCAAAGAATAAGACAAGAAAGGATCCAATTACACATAACGTGCAGTTTGGATTAGGATACGACCAACGCTCATCAAGTTCATATGCGCTTGGTGCTTCTGGTCTGTGGAACATCATGCGATTGAATACAAATAGTCATATTAAGAGCCTTGATTTGGATAATCCGCATTTCTGGATTAATGGGACAGAATACACAAAGCAACAGTTAGCAGCCGGAGCAGTACAAATGAGCCAGTTCGATACTATCAAGTATGATCAATTGATCGATACTGCAGGTCAGACCAGAATAGATAAAGAGTTGAGGCTGAAATTGTTCGGAGATATTTACAACCGAACGACGATTGATATCGATAATCTTGACCCAAAAACTTTTTCCCTCAATATGTTCTCAGCTGAGGATTTGATGAATAATGGTAATGATGTGGTTTCCTACTTTGGTTATGATTATCTAGGAAAAAAACTCAATAAACAGCCAAGTTTCAACGACTTCTGGACTAAGAAAGACGCCAGAGGAGATTTCGAACGGCCGATTGCTGCTTTCAGACCAATCTATATGTTTGGCTACATACTGGATAAATTTTCTTATAAGGATTTGAATTTCAATATTGGTTTACGCATAGACCGATATGATGCAAATCAGAAAGTGCTTCAAGATGCCTATTCACTTTACGGGGTAAGAAAGGCAGGAGATATCACCCCTGGAAGTTATTCTTTGGTCACAGATCCTGAAGGACAAGGCACAGCACCAGCAGTCAATTCATTTGGTAAGGATTACGTTGTTTATGTAGATAATAATCAATCTACGAAACCTAAAGTGGTTGGTTACAGAAATGGTTCTGTTTGGTATGATCCATTTGGCAAGGAAATTTCTGATCCGACGATCTTATCAGAGACCTATAATAACGGTCTGCCTATTGAGCCGTGGTTAGTTACCAAGATAGATAGCCTGAACGGTATTAAAGGAAAAAAATTCAACCCGGCTAATTCATTTCAGGATTACAAGCCACAAGTTGCATTATCACCTCGTATTCAGTTCTCCTTTCCGATTTCTGAAACAGCCTTATTCTATGGTAACTATGATGTCGTTACCCAAAACCCTTCAGGTAATAATTTTGTAACCCCGGATGATTATTATTTTCTTCATGAAAGACAGGCGACCATTAATAATGCCAATCTTAGAATGGAAAAATCAATTAAGTATTCACTCGGTTATCAACAGAAATTATCGAGAAAATCTGCCATCACCATTGAAACTTTTTACAACGAACGTAAAAACCAGATTCAGCTGCAACAATTCTTGCTAGCCTATCCTCAGACATATCAATCATATGGAAACAGAGACTTTACCTCTACTAAAGGCGTGACGGTTAAACTCGATTTTAGAAGAAATGGCCCAATCAGAATGAATATCGACTATACCTTACAATTCGTTGAAGGAACCGGATCAAATACTACTTCGCAAAGGTCATTGTTAGCTTCCGGGCAACCGAACTTGCGTAGTGTTTTACCACTCGATTTTGACAGCCGTCATATCTTGAACGTTTCGGTCGATTATCGTTATGAAGATAAAAATCTTGGTCCTGAACTTTTCGGAGGACATCCGTTTAAAAATGCAGGATTGAATCTAGCTTTTAGAACCAATAGCGGAACACCGTACACACGTTCTTCTTTGGCAACACCATTAACGGGTGGTGACTTCAATAGTTCACCGATAATAGGAACTTTGAATGGCTCTAGGTTACCTTGGGTGTATGATTTCGGATTAAGGGTTGACAAGAGTTTTAGTCTAGGAACATATGGAGCAGTGAAGAATAATGATGGTACTGTTATGAAATCAGGCAGACCTATATACTTGAATATATATTCTAATGTTCAGAATCTGTTGAATACCAAGAACACTATTTCGGTGTATCGTTATACAGGCGTTGGTACTGATGATGGCTATCTTACATCACCACAAGGTGCTCAGTTTCTTGAAAGCAAACAATTTCAGCAAGCTTACATCGATCTATATAATACAAGCATGTTAAACCCCGGTAAGTTTAATAACCCACGAAGAATTAATGTTGGCTTTTTGCTGGAGTTTTAATGATATAAAAAATTAATATGAAAATGAGAAAAATAAGCATAATCATCATTCTGTTAGCCGGAATGTCAAAGGCAATAGCAGCACCAAATGTTGGACTCAAAGCAAGAGGAAACGGTCTTCATAAGACAGCAGCCGGTTGCAATGCTACAACAGCAGTTATTGATTTGGATGTCAATAATGTAAGGGCTCACCTAATGAATGGAGGCGATATGTGGTGGGATATTCCAACTGCGAGCGCATCTTATGAGGTGCCTAAAGGAAGTCACAAAAATTCACTTTTTGCAGGATCAATCTGGATAGGTGGAAAAGACGCTTCCGCAGGAGGTGCGATTCGTGTTGCTGCTCAAACTTATCGTCAAAGCGGGAATGATTACTGGACTGGGCCGTTGGACCCTTTTACACGTAGTGTAGATTTTCAAACATGTGCTGATTGGGACAGATTTTGGAAAATCAGCGCCGCAGACGTTAGTAATTTCAGAGGATTATTTGCAGGATTAGACCCGTCAGTTCCAGGAGACTCGGCAAAAATAGCTAACCAGATAACAGATAATCTTACTTCAATTCCGGACATCATTAAGGAATGGCCTGCCAAGGGAAATACAAAAATAAAAACCGCTACTGGTGGTGACATGCCTGTATATCATCAGGATTTGGCAGAGTTTGTCGATATGAACCCGAATGATGGTGATAATTATAATTGGAGGAATGGGGATTATCCCAAAATATCCGGCGACCAATACATTTGGTGGTTGTTTAATGATAAGGGTGATGCAAAAACTGAGACTACATCAGAATCAATGAACCTTGAGATTCATGCAGCAGCCTTTGCATTTGCTACAAATGATTGCTTGAATGAAGCGACTTTTTATAATTATAAAATCAAAAGTTTAAGCACATCAGATCTGGAAGAGACCTATATGGCAACTTGGTGTGATGCAGATTTAGGATATGCATTCGATGATTATGTCGGTTGCGATACAGCACGAGGTTTAGGTATTCTTTATAACGGAGATAGTTATGACGATGGATCTGGTGGATATGGGTATGAAATCCCGATGGTTGGTGTTGACTATTTTCAAGGTCCTACTTATTTTAACCCAATAACACAAAAGGATACAGAACTAAAAATGACGGTATTTACGTATTATAATAATACCCAAAACGACCCAATGGGAAATCCTGAAGCCCTTGATGATTATTATCAATATATAACGGGCTATTGGAAAGATGGTCAACCTTTTACAACCGCATGTAATGCAAGGGATGCGGGTACACAAACAAAATTCATTTTCTATGGAGACCCTTGCCGAGGCGGCTGGACTGAGGCTAGTTGTGCAAATGTGCCAAATGACAGGCGATTTATTCACTCTGCGGGACCATTTACACTTAAAGCTGGAGCAGCAGCCAGTAATATCACTATCGGTGCCGTGTGGGTACCGAATGTAGGTGGAGGAAAAGCAGCATGCTTTTCTAAAATTCAGATTTGCGATGATAAGGCGCAGGATTTATTCGACAATAATTTCAAATTGCCGTTTGGTCCTCAGGCACCACGTGTCGTTGTACAACCCCTCGATAAGAGACTTGTATTTGATATGGATAATTTGAAAACTTCCAACAACTATGGTGAAGGATATGGAACAGATTTCAGTAATAAGAGATTTATAGAAATATCGAAGAAAGCCTATAACATCGGATCTCCAGATTCTATTTATAAATTTGAAGGGTATCTTGTATATCAACTGAAATCAAGTACCGTTGCACTTTCCGATATACGAAGTAAAGATGGCTCAATCAATACAGATAAGGCGAGATTAGTATTTCAATGCGATAAGAAAAATGGTGTCAAACAGATTGTGAATTTTGAACAAAGTACTGAACTTTCTCAAACTTACTTTGTACCTAAGCTGATGGTTGAGGGCGCAGATAAAGGAATACAACATTCTTTTGAATTGACACAGGATGCATTTGCGACTGGAAGTTCGAAGAACCTTGTGAACTACAAATATTATTATTATGTGGTGGTGGCCTATGCATATAATAACTTCAAAGATTTTAATGCGAACACGACAGATTCAACTCAGGATAAACAATATCTTGAGAGCAGGACAGATGGTAGCGAACAACCAATAAAAGTTATTAAAGCAATGCCTCATCCGGCTAATGATAGTTTGTATATTCAAAACTATGCTGATTTCGGTACAGGATTACAATTGACCAGAATGGAGGGAATTGGAAATGGCGGTATTCCGATGGAGCTCACAGAAGCCTCTGAAATAGAAGCCTTACAGGGGCCAGCCTATAAAAGTGTCAATCCGACCTATAAACCGAATCTGGGTCCAATGAAAATGATGGTAGTTAATCCGGATAGTATTAAACCAGGTAATTATGAAGTTTGGTTCAAAGTAGATTCAGCATATGAAACTAATAATGGAGAACTTTTTGATGGTGCGGTGGCTCAACGTACAAAATGGTTTGTAAGACGAGTTGATCAAACTGTCGATGATACTGTGTATAATGAAGTAAGTATCCTCAATTATAGTGAGAAATATCTGAGAAAGTACGATTCAGTGTTAAATACAAAACAGTCCATTTTTGATTGGGGAATTACTGGTGCTGCTGTTCAACAAAGTCGACCGGGTGATAATCCTAAGAGTATCGAAAACGGGTTAATTAGTTCAAGCGTCTTGTTTGACGATGTGAATAATCCGTGGCTTTCAGGTGTGGCGGATGAAGACGGCAAATCCTTCAACAATTGGATTAGAGCGGGTAGTGAATTTAGCGGAACCTTGCCTGGTGCTAAATATGGTAATTGTAAAATTGCCGATTGGGATAATCTATATGATTTCCCACCAATTGGAGGCGACACACCAATTATAAGAAATATAGATCAACTTGGAACTTTTGAAAAAGTTGTAAATGGCACTTTTGGCCCTTATAATCTGGTGAATAGTATTAACTATAGTGAATGTGGTTGGGGACTAATGTTTGGAACTGGAATCGATAGGGCTAAAAATGTGCTGCAGAACGTATATAGTATAGATTTAGTGTTCACTTCTGATAAAAGTAAATGGAGTCGCTGCCCGGTTATCGAAATGACAGATAATGTTAACCCACTAATATCTGAGGGAGGGGCATATAAATACAACTTAAGAAAACATGCAGGTTGGAACGGTGATTTGAATAGTGATGGAACAATACAATACTCTACAAATCCCGCTGATACAGGGATGAGTTTATTCCCTGGTTATGCTATCAACATCGAAACAGGAGAGAGACTAAATGTTTGTTTCGGTGAAGAATCATTCAATGTGAAAGATAACGGAAGTGATATGTTATGGAATCCGACTATTAGGGAATTTGACCAAGTTAATGGTAATCCGAAATGGGCAGGTAAACATATAATTTATGTCTCTAGAAGTAAATATGATGGAGGTGCATGGTTAGCTTCGAAAATGAGCGTGAATTCAGTTCTTACTTCTAAAGTAGAATTACGAGATGCTTACAAGACAATGATGTGGGTCGGTGTTCCTAAATTAGCATTTGGCTCTGCATTTACATCTGCAGCTAAAGGCTTCATACCGAATACAGCTCGAGTCAAGATACGCGTCACTAGGCCATATGCTAAATACTCTCCTTATGATGTAGTGGATTCATCAAAACTTCGTAATAATGCCTGGCCATTGTATACGTTTACTACTAAGGACATTGCGCCTGCTAAGTTAGGAGATGGTAGAAATGACTATACGGACAATAAGGATGCTATTTTCAAAAGAATTGGAGTAGTGCCTAATCCATATTATGCGTATTCGGAATATGAGGAACAACGCCTTGAGAACAAAGTGAGAATTATTAATCTGCCTGACAAGGCAACAATTAAAATTTTTACGACTGATGGTGTCTTGATTAAGACAATCCGTAAAAGTGATTCAAAAACTAACTTCGTCGATTGGGATATTAAGAACGAAAAAGGAATTCCGGTTGCAAGTGGCATGTATCTTTTCCATGTTCAACTTGACGGAATAGGCGAAACCATTTTGAAATGGTTTGGAGCCATGCGGCCACTTGATATTACCAGTTTCTAATAAAAAATTAATTTAAAGAATCTACATTATGATGAATAAAAAAATTAAACTGACAGCTTTTGCCATTTGTATCGCTATCTCATCTTTTGGTGTTAACAAAGATCGTGTTGGTCAGGCCGGAGCAGGTGAACTTTTACTGAATCCTTGGGGTCGATCCAGTGGACTATTTGGATTGAACTGCGCGAGCGTTTCCGGTATTGAAGCAATGAAGTGCAATATTGGCGGATTGGCTAAAGTCAGCAAAACTGAAATTGGATTTGCCCACACCCGTTATCTGGCTGGCACAGGTATGAGCATCAGTGATTTGGCTGTAGCGCAAAATTTAGGGGAAGTTGGTGTACTAGGCGTGAATATCATGAGTTTCGGATATGGTGAAATTCCAATAAGTACTACTACTTCTCCAGAAGGTGGAATAGGAACATATAAGCCCAATTTTATCAATATGTCTGTTGGTTTAGGTCACACTTTTTCAAAGAATATGTCTGCGGGATTCCAGGTTACTTATGTGAATCAATCGATCAGTAATATCCATGCGAGTGCTGTAGGCTTTGATGCAGGTGTGCAATATACCAATGGTAAACGCGATAATCTTCATTTAGGTATTACACTTCGCAACGTCGGAACAAATCTTCGATTTTCCGGAGATGGGTTCAGTTTTAATGGTAAGACACCAGATTTGGCAACGGAATTGACAGTTCAGCAACGGTCTGAGAAATTTGCCTTGCCTTCTCAATTATGTATAGGTGTTGCATACGATTTTTATCTTGATGAACGAAAAACAGCTACTGCTGAAGGAGATGCAAAAAAAGGAACGCCAAAACATCGACTTACTCCGATGATTAGCTTCATTTCTAATGCATTCAGTAACGATTGGTTAGGTGTGGGTCTGGAATATGCTTATCGTGAAAAATTCATGCTAAGAGCAGCTTATCGGTATGAAAATGATATCTTCAGTAAAGCAAATACCTCGACTTTTTTTACTGGTTTAAGTGCAGGTATAACTTTACAAACTAAAGTTTCTGAAAAAGGTAATGCACCAGGCATGGCTTTTGATTATGGTTTCAAGATGACTAACATCTCAAATGGCGTACATACACTTGGTGTTAGGTTTACGCTGGGAGGTAAAAATCAGGAAGATTAATAACAGTTAAAAAATAAAAATCTTTATATTTGCATGTCAACGCTTTCGAAAGAAAGCGTTGATTGTTTTTAATACAATAAAGAGAGTAATCTAACAATTATGAGCAACATCACCTACGTCACTAAGGAAACATTAGATCAAATGATTGAAGAGCTAAATACACTGAAGTCTGCAGGAAGGTCCGAAATTGCCAAAGCGATAGCCGAGGCTAGAGAAAAAGGAGATTTGAAGGAGAATGCAGAATATGATGCCGCGAAAGAAGCACAAGGTCACCATGAAGCCAGAATTTCAGTTCTAGATACGGCTATCATTAACTCACGTGTGATTGATATAAGTACCATAGATACCAGTAAGGTCACAATTCTTAGTAAGGTGAAAATGTTGAATATGGGAAATAAGAAATCAATCAGTTACCAAATTGTATCTGAAAACGAGGCTGACCTTAAGCTTGGAAAAATTTCTGCTTCTTCACCGATTGGTAAAGGATTATTGGGTAAAAAAGTAGGTGAGGTAGCGGAGGTACAAACACCGGGCGGTATTCTTAAGTTTAAAGTTCAGGAAATTACTGTTTAATTTTTAATGTAGCATCTATTATGGCGTCCGTATTTTCGAAAATAATAAATGGAGAAATACCTTCATACAAAATTGCTGAAGATGGAAATTTTTTCGCCTTTCTGGATATCAGTCCTTTGGTCAAAGGTCATGTACTAATAGTTCCTAAAAAAGAGGTTGACAAACTATTCGATGCCGATGATATTTATTTATCAACAATGCTATTGTTTGCAAGACCTATTGCGAAAGCAATAGAAAAAAGTATGAATTGTAAACGCTGTGGTATCAGCGTCATAGGATTAGAAGTGCCACATGCTCATATGCATCTGGTACCTATTAACACCGCGGATGATTTGAATTTTACCAGACCTAAATTGACAATGACAGCAGACGAACTGAAAGAAGTTCAGAAAGCTATTCTTCTTCAATTTTAGCACTCGGATTAATAAAGCGGAATCCGACACCATGTATTGTTTGGATTTCGATTTCTGTCTCTTCCTTAAGATACTTTCTGATTTTTGTAATGAAAACGTCCATACTTCTTCCCAAAAAGTAATCGTCTTTACCCCATACTTTTGTCAGTACCTCTTCACGTTTAATTACTCTATTTGCATTCAGACAAAAAAATCGAAGTAAATCTGCTTCCTTTTGCGTCAGTCGGACATCAGTATTAGGTCCTTTTACTGTAAGGTTAGGAAAATCAAATTGGGTCTTTCCTATCATGAAAATAAGTTCATCTGGATCGGTTCCCTTGGTTCGTTTGATGAATACTTCAATTCGTAATAATAATTCCTCCATGCTGAAAGGTTTGGTGATATAATCATCACCGCCTGCTTTAAATCCAGCAATCTTATCTTCTTGCATATTTTTTGCCGTGATGAATAAGATTGGTATGTGAGTATTTTTGCGCCGGATCTGTGCTGCTAACGTAAACCCGTCTTTCAACGGCATGTTCACATCCAATAAGATGAGGTCGTAAAAATTCTTCGAAAACTGCTGCCATCCTGCATTCCCATCAGTTGCATGCGTGACTTCATAGCCACGTTCTTCCAGACTGTCTTTAATGACATAGCCCAGTGACGTATCATCTTCAACTAAGAGTATTTTTGTTTTTTGTGGCATAATGTTTTAGCTTTTACGAAATTTAGGTATAAATATACAAAATTCTGAACCTTTTTCAAGTTCACTTGTAACTTTTATATTACCCCCATGCTGTTTGCAAATCAACTTTACATAATTTAGTCCCAGTCCGAATCCCTTTACGTCATGTAAGTTGCCAGTGGGGATGCGATAGAATTTATCAAAGACATGAGTGAGGTTTTCTTTTGAAATGCCGATTCCATTATCCTTAAAGGACATTCTGATACCATCCTTTACCTCGCTGCAATCAATAATAATATAGGGCTTTCTAGCACAATACTTTATCGCATTATCGAGAAGGTTACTGATCACATTTTTGAAATGAAGTTCATCCGCGAATATTTTAATATCTATTGGGTTTATATGGACAAGTATATCGCCACCTCTGGAACGTACCAATGGTCGATAAGTTTTATCAAGCATACTCTGGAGCATGGGATTTAGTTCAAGAACTTCCCTGTTCAGCTCGATGGTGTTTCGTCCGCTTTTTGCCATCTGTAATACACGTTCAACCTGATTGGTCAGATGCGTAGTTTCATTATTGATAATGGTTGCATAGTTTAGCAATCGCTCGGGGTTATTAATTATCTGCGGATTTTTTAGCACTTCTGATGAGATTTTGATTGTTGCCAGCGGAGTCTTGAATTCATGTGTCATATTATTCACAAAATCTTTCTGTATTTCGGATAATCGTTTTTGACGGAAGATGATGAATACGGCATAGGCAAGTATCAGTAGAAAAAGCACCAGAATGATGGTAGAGAAAAACCAGTTTGACATCTCTTTCGTCAAGTATGTGTTCAGGTGAGGGAAGTGAACCCCAAAATAATTATTCTGCTTTTTATTTTTAGGAAAAACACTTCGAGTGATATCCTTGCTACTTTCATCCTGATTGTAGCTGATATAACCGCTATACTTCATCTTCTCACTTTCGCAATCATATACACTGAATTCAAAATCGGTTTTAATTTGCTGGGCCCGTAACTCACGTTTCAACAAACTAACCAATACTGTCGAATCTATTTTGTCATTGATATTCACTGTGTAATACTTCGTGTCTACACGAGTGACAATGCTGTCCACAGGGCTTGTATTATTATCAGCCTGAAGTATATAAAACGCCACATTTTTCAATGCGGTTGTTACATTTATGTGGAATGTATTTTTCTCAAGCTCATAGGCTTTTTTAATCCAGACATATTGTGTGATCATCATCAGGATGGCGCACAAAAGCGCCAGAATGAAAATCGTACGAATAGTTTTATTACTCATAAGTGATTAAAATTACTTCTTTTTAATTCGATTCGCATTTTCTTTTACAAAACTTTCCCATCCACTGTATTTAGATGTCTCGCTAGTAATAGTGGATGTCTGATAATAGTGGCACAAAGCTGCCGCCACTGCATCCGTCGCGTCCAGGAATTCTGGTTCATCCTTGAATTTAAGTATTTGTTGAAGCATTTTCCAAACCTGTTCTTTGGAGGCATTCCCATTACCTGTAATAGACTGCTTTATCTTTTTAGGGGAGTATTCGGTAGCGCTGATACCTGCCTGCATCG
>CAIQUX010000081.1 GCA_903875055.1 uncultured Bacteroidota bacterium | reverse complement strand
TTGTCATTTTCATACTTGCTTTTTTTGTCATTTTCTTCTGGGGTGCCTTCGAACAAGCAGGTGCTTCGCTGACTTTATTTGCGGATAAACAAACTAACAGGTCAATCTTCGGATGGGAAATGCCGGCTTCCTATTTTCAGTCTATCAATCCATTGGCGGTTATCGGACTTGCACCTGTCTTTACAATCATTTGGGCTTTCTTATATAAAAGAAGACTTGAACCAACCTCGTCAAGAAAAATGGCTTTCGGTTTAGCATTGGTAGCCTTAGGTTATGTAGTCATTGCTATTGCAGTGAAAGGCATGGGCGCAAGCGATAAAGTAAGTATGTGGTGGCTTGTTGCATTGTATGTAATTCATACAATGGGTGAATTATGTTTGTCTCCAATCGGGCTGTCTATGGTATCCAAACTGGCACCTTTACGTCTTTCTTCCCTGATGATGGGTACCTGGTTTCTTGCCAATGCTGCAGCGAATAAATTTGCAGGTACGTTAAGCGCTTTAATTCCGCCAAGTGGAGAAGCTGATCCTTCTAAGCCAGTTGTTTTTCCTTCATTTCTAGGGTTTCAGATTACCAATCTGTATGAATTCTTCACGTTGTTTATAGTGATGACTGGTGTGGCTGCAGGTATATTGTTTGTGCTCAGTTCCTGGTTGCAAAAAATGATTCAGGAAAAGCATGATGAATTCCGTCCTGAATTAGAACATCAATAATGTCCAAGTTTTGGATTTGAAAATTTGTGTTTTTTGATAAATTAAAATATAGTTGATCTCAGAGGCCGTAAGAAATGACGGCCTCTGACTTTTTATTAGGAGTTTGAATAAGGTAAAAAAAAAGCCGCTTCTAGTTGGAAGCGGCTTTTATCTTGTGGACCCACTAGGATTTGAACCTAGGACCACCTGATTATGAGTCAGGTGCTCTAACCAACTGAGCTATAGGTCCAGGAAAGAAATTTTCTTTCGGTGGGCAAAAGTAGGAAATAAAGTTGTTTTTTTGAAAAATATTAAAATTTTAATGGAAGGTATAAAAAATATAATTTTCGATCTCGGTGGTGTCATTCTCAATATTGATTATAAACTTACACAACAGGCTTTTGAGAAGCTTGGTATTCATGATGAGGCAGCATTTTATTCAAAGCAAACGCAACATGAACTGTTCGATTTGCTTGAAACGGGGAAAATAGGAGAAGATGAATTTGTGAAAGCAATACAGCAATACCTTCCTCATCCGGTTGATAGTGCCGATATCATACAGGCTTGGAATGCCATCATCCTTGATTTTCCTTTACGCAGATTGCAGATTCTGCAACAACTTCAATTGCATTATAATACCTATCTATTGAGTAATACAAACGAAATTCATGAGAAGGCATTCAATAAGATATTGCAAACAACCTGCGGCTATCCGACACTTGCCATGTTTTTTGATCGTATTTATCTTTCGCATAGGGTGGGTCTCCGGAAACCCGATCCCAAAGTATTTGAACTGGTGTTGCGGGAAAACAATTTGAATCCAAATGAAACGCTGTTTATCGATGACAGCCCGCAACATATCGAAGCGGCAAAACTACTGGGAATTCAGACTATCCATGTAACAGATGGAATCTCAATGGAAGGTGCCATTTTCAGAAATAAGGAATGATTATTTCACTTCTTCAAAATCTACATAATCACCCAACGTTGATTTCTTTTCTTCTTGTTTGGGTGTGAAGTTGGTAGTACTGTTCTTTGCGGGTCTTGTTTCAAAGAACGGATCAATAAAGACACGCAACAGCTTAATGACAATATAACCAAAGGCAAGATAAAAGATAAACCTGAACATAAAGGCTTGAATTATTAAGCCCCAAAAGTAATATGTAGTTTAACGCAATGCATCAATTAGAGATGATAATTCAATTTTTAACAAATCGTTCTACTATTTTGATAATTCAATTTTAGTTTGATACTTTACATTAAATTTTAACCGACATGGATATTAGAGCGCCCTTTAACATTAATAAATGGATTGACGAAAACAGGCATTTACTGAAACCTCCTGTTGGCAACAAAAATCTTTACCCGGAGGGATGTGATTATATCGTCATGGTGGTAGCGGGGCCCAATGCTCGGAAAGATTATCACTTCAATGAAACGGAGGAATTATTCTACCAACTTGAGGGAAATATCTCGATCAAATTACAGCAAAACGGTCAGGTGGTTGAAATGAAATTAGGTCCTGGAGACATGTTTCTTCTTCCGGCCAATACACCTCACTCTCCCGGACGCAGTGAAGGATCAATTGGATTGGTGATTGAACGAGTCAGGAAAGGAAAAAACCTAAGAGACGGATTGATGTGGTTCTGTGAAAATTGCAACAATAAGTTATATGAAGTGTACTTTGAATCAGATAACATTGAAACTGATTTTCAAGCCCACTTTAAGATTTATTATAACTCTGAAGAACTTAGGACCTGTGAAAAATGTGGAACCGTTATGGAGTCTGATCCGAGATTTATAGGCTAACAAACCTCAATTGTCGGAATTGCGTCTTTTTTCTTGTCGAGAATTTTTTATTTACAGAAAAGAATTTACCTTTATCAACGAATCTAGAAATTAAATTATTTACCATGCGAAAAATTATTTTAGCCATTGCGACCTTTCTGTCAGTAGCAGCTACTGCACAGGATGTCCATTTTACTCAATATTTTACTTCGCCTTTGACATTGAATCCTGCCAATACGGGTTTGGTTAATTGTGATTGGCGTATTTCGGGCAATTATCGTACACAATGGGCCAGCGTGAATGCAACGCCTTACCTGACCGGAACTGTTTCTTTTGATATAGCTACCTTAAAAGGTAAACTCAACGGTGACGCACTTGGAGTTGGTGTTATTGGTCTGTATGATAAATCGGGTACAGGGGCTTTGCAAAATATGACAACCGGGTTGTCATTGGCTTATCACAAACGTCTCAGCGGAGATGAAGAAAAGCCTCAAAACTTATCATTAGGTGTTCAGGGCTTTATGGTTCAGAAAAGTATCGATTTTAATAAATTGAAATTTGAAGACCAATATGATCCTTCTACGGGTGGTACACCGTATACAACCCATGAGAATTTTGGTAGCGCTGACAAGACGTATGCTGATTTTAATGCAGGTATCATGTATTCAGGTTATGTGAACGAAAGAGCCAATATGTATGGTGGGATATCCTATTATCATATCACACAACCAACAGAGAATTTCCTGACTAATGGCGGCGGAGCTCATAAAATCAATTCAAGAATTACAGCTTCGTTAGGAGGCTCATTACAAATGAATGAAAAGATGATGCTTTACGCAAGTGGGATGTACCAGCAACAAGGTAAAGCGAATGAATTGGTCTTAGGTGCAGCGGCAGGATTTATCATGAACCCTAACCACGAAGATGATGTTGTGAATTCCGTATTCTATCTGGGTGCTTGGTATCGTTACGGTGATGCGATTGCCCCTTATGTAGGTTTCGAATGGGCTAAAGCCAAATTGGGAATCAGCTATGATGTCAATCTCTCTGGTTTTACACCAGCAACCAAAGGAAACGGAGCCCTTGAAATTTCTTTGATTTACAATGGATGTATTATTCGAAACGAGACCCGTACTTATAATTTCTCTTGTCCTCGTTTCTAAATCTACTTTTCCCTTTCCATTTGGAAAGACTAAAATATATTAAAAGGTTACTTCGGTAGCCTTTTTTTTATGCAACATAAACTCCTTATGCTGTAACATTCTACATTTACAGAATAAACGAATATCATGAACAGAGAAGAGTTAAACCTGCGATTTAAAGAAATCTATGAGGCATTGAATCCCGAGCAAAGGAAGGCGGTCGATACGATACAAGGACCTGTATTGGTAATTGCCGGGCCAGGCACAGGTAAAACTCAGATTCTGTCAGCCAGGATAGGTAAGATCCTTTTGGAAACCGATTATCTGCCTGATAATATTCTGTGCCTAACTTACACCGACGCAGGACGGGTAGCCATGAGGAAACGTCTGCAAGAAATGATAGGTGCGGATGCTTACAGAGTCAATATTCATACGTTCCATTCTTTTTGCAATCAGGTGATTCAGGAGAATGTTTCATATTTCAATAAGAATACGCTGGATGCAGTATCAGATCTGGAACGGATCGATTTTATTAAACAGATTATTGACGGTTTTAAGAAAGGTAATCCCCTTAAGCGTTACAGAGGGGATGTCTACTATGAGATTGGTCGGCTCAATACTCTTTTTTCAACCATGAAGAAGGAAGGCTGGACTTCGGAATACATAAAAGAAAAAGTAAAGGAATATTGTGATGAATTGCCACAACGCGACATTTTCATTGCCAAACGGAAGACGGTCACAAAAAACAAGACGTATGAAAAAGGGGATCTCCGAACCGATAAGATCGAAGAAGAAATCAAGAAAATTTCAAACCTGATTTTTGCAGCTGATGCATTTGATGAATATCAATCTATCATGCACAAACATCACCGGTATGACTTTGATGATATGATTAACTGGGTGATCGAAGTATTGGAGAATAATGAAAACCTGTTGCTCGATTATCAGGAGAAATTTCAGTACCTTCTGGTTGATGAGTTTCAGGATACAAGCGGAACACAGAATCAATTGGTCAACTTGTTGTGCAAAGATGTAGATCAACCCAATATATTTGTAGTAGGCGACGACGATCAGGCTATTTATCGTTTTCAAGGCGCTAATGTTGAGAATATTCAGGATTATAAGAACCGTTATTCGAAGGAATTGACTGACGTGGTATTGCGTTCGAATTACCGCTCAACTCAAAAGATACTCGACCTTTCACGCAGTGTGATCGGAAATAATACTGAGCGTCTTTGTGTCAAATATCCGGATATAGAAAAGGAACTCATTGCCAGTCATGATCTTCGTCTGAAAAGTGTGGCAGAGCCCGAATTGCATGTGTATGAAAATACATTTCAGGAAATGGTCGGTATTACTAATCAGGTCGCCTCATTGGTTGCAAGAGGCGTTCGAGCCGAGAAGGTAGCCGTCATTTATAAAGAAAATAAATGGGGTGATGAACTGATCAAATTCTTTAAAGAGAAACATATACCGTTTTATTCCAGACGAAAAGAGAATCTCTTTCAGATACCCTTATCGAAGAAGATACTCACTATTCTTCGTTACATCGCGGCAGAGAAAAGTATTCCCTACAGCGCCGATGATATGCTGTTTGAAATTTTGCATTTCGATTTGTATGAGATTCCCACATTTGAAATTGCCCGTGCCAGCGTATATGTCAATGATCTGAAATATGATAAGAAGACTTCATTGCGCACTTACTTCCAGGATTGGATACACACGGCCAATCGTACCTTGTTTCAGGAGAAGCCGCATGAGAAGATCATTGAAGTGACCATGCTGATCGAGAAATGGATCAAGGATAGTTTTAATTGCACCGTACTTCAGTTGGTAGAGAATGTGATGGTAGAAGGTATTTTTTTATCCTATGCATTGAATGATACTGAGCACAGATTATGGAATATGGAAGTGCTGCGTTCGCTGATGGATTTTGTAAAGGAAGAGACCCACCGCAATCCTGATTATACGTTAGCGTCTTTGATCGAAGTGATCGATCTGATGCAAGCAGAAGAACTGAGTTTGCCGCTATACCGAATTTATGGTAATGAAAACGGAGTGAACCTTCTGACGGCGCATGGTTCGAAAGGGCTGGAATTTGAATATGTCTTTTTGATCAATGCCACTTCTTCTACATGGGAAGGCAAGAAGGCACCGAACTTCAGTTATAAGATGCCCGATACTATCTTTCATACTATTCATACCGACGATAAGAATGCCAAGGAAGAGGAGCAACGACGCTTGTTTTTTGTGGCTATCACTCGTGCTGAAGAGTATCTGTACATATCCTGGAGTAAAAAAGATGAAAAGGAAAAGCCGTTGGAGCCCTCGCAATTTATCGCTGAGATAACCGATAAGATTCCCATGGAGCGAAAACCATTGACGATAACTGCTGCTGATACCGAGGAGTTCCTGAAGATATATTTGCTACGCAACCGCAAGCCGATGATCAAAGAAAATGAACAGCAATTTATCGAAACGCTGCTGAGTAAGTTTGAAATGAATGCCACGGCATTGAACAATTATCTGAATTGCCCTTTACGTTTTTA